>CACZSJ010000197.1 GCA_902783825.1 Oscillospiraceae bacterium
GAGCGTGTATGCGACATACTTGAAAAGCACTACCGCGACATGCAGGACATGGAGTTCACCGTGGAAAACGGCAAGCTCTACATGCTCCAGTGCCGCAACGGCAAGCGCACCGCTCCCGCCGCCCTCAAGATCGCCTGCGACCTGGTGGACGAAGGCATGAGGACCGAGGAAGAAGCGGTCGCCATGATCGATCCCAGGAACCTGGACACCCTGCTGCATCCCCAGTTCGATCCCGCTGCGCTTAAGAAGAGCCAAGCTATCGCGAAGGGCCTGGGGGCGTCTCCCGGCGCCGCCTGCGGCAAGATCGTGTTCACCGCTGAAGACGCCGAACAGTGGGCAAAGCGCGGCGAAAAGGTCGTGCTCGTGCGCCTTGAGACCTCCCCAGAGGACATCACCGGCATGAAGAGCGCGCAGGGCATCCTGACCGTGCGCGGCGGCATGACCTCTCACGCGGCGGTCGTAGCCAGAGGCATGGGCAAGTGCTGCGTATCCGGCTGCGGTGACATCGCCATGGACGAAGAAAACAAAAAGTTCACCCTCGCCGGCAAGACCTTCAAAGAGGGCGATTTCATCTCCATCGACGGTTCCAACGGCAACGTCTACGACGGCATCATCCCCACTGTGGACGCCACCATCGCCGGTGAGTTTGGCCGCATCATGGCCTGGGCGGACAAGTACCGCCGCCTGGATGTGCGCACCAACGCCGACACCCCGCGTGACGCCGCCAAGGCCCGGGAGCTGGGCGCGCAGGGCATCGGCCTGACCCGTACCGAGCATATGTTCTTTGACAGCGACCGCATCGCCGCCTTCCGCGAGATGATCTGCGCGGATACCGTAGAGCAGCGCGTGGCGGCCCTGGCCAAGCTGGAGCCCATGCAGCAGGGCGACTTTGAGGGCATTTACGAGGCCATGGAAGGCATGCCCGTTACCATTCGATTCCTGGATCCCCCGCTCCACGAGTTCGTTCCCACTGAAGAGGATGATATCAAGCTGCTGGCCAAGGCTCAGGGCAAGAGCGTGAAGGCCATCAAGGACATCATCGCCTCTCTGCATGAGTTTAACCCCATGATGGGACACCGCGGCTGCCGTCTGGCTGACACCTATCCGGAGATTGCCGAGATGCAGACCCGCGCCGTGATCAAGGCCGCTCTGGCGGTCCAGGCTCGTCATCCCGAGTGGACCATGGTTCCCGAGATCATGATTCCGCTGGTAGGCGAGGTGAAGGAGCTCAAGTACGTCAAGGACGTGGTGGTCAAGGCTGCCGACGAGCTGATCCAGGCCGCCGGTTCCGATATGAAGTACCTGGTTGGTACCATGATCGAGATTCCCAGAGCTGCCCTGACGGCGGATGAGATTGCCACAGAGGCGGAGTTCTTCTCCTTCGGCACCAACGACTTGACCCAGATGACCTTTGGTTTCAGCCGGGACGACGCCGGCAAGTTCCTGGGCTCCTACTACGACCGGAAGATCTACGAGAACGATCCCTTTGCCCGCGTGGATCAGATCGGTGTAGGCAAGCTGGTGGACATGGCCTGCAAGATGGGTCGCGCCACCCGTCCCGACCTGCATCTGGGTGTCTGCGGCGAGCATGGCGGCGATCCCAGCTCTGTGGAATTCTTCCACAAGGTGGGTCTGGACTACGTTTCCTGCAGCCCCTTCCGTGTTCCCATCGCCCGTCTGGCCGCCGCGCAGGCTGCCATCCAGGACGAGAAGAGCAAGGAGCAGGTCGCCAAGGACGTAAAGGACGAGCTGGAGGCCAAGGTGGCCGCAGCCAAGGTTGCCCTGAAGGACGCTTCTGAGAAGCTGTCCGTGGCCGCTGCCGACGCCACCGACGAGCTGCGGGATGTGGTTTCCGCTGGCTTCAAGAGCCTGGTAGCTGGCTGGGAAGAGGCCAAAAAGACCTTCGGCCAGCAGCGCGGCGATAAGTAAAGCCCCTCGCTTTCAAAGCGAAAGAAAACAAAGCAGCCATACCGTTTCACAAAACGGTATGGCTGCTTGTGCATTGAATGGGCACGGCTCTACATGGC
>CACZSJ010000198.1 GCA_902783825.1 Oscillospiraceae bacterium
CCGGAGGAGTCAAACACGGCCAGCCAGATCCCCATCCCATCGGGCACCTGGGCCACAAAGCGGGTATCTACCTTATGCTTTTTCAGCTTGCGCAGCACGTCCTTCCCCTGGGCGCTGTTGTCCACCATGCTCACAAAGCGAGGGCGCAGCTCCACATTGGCGATATCCTCCACCACGTTGCGGCCTACCCCGCCGTGGACGAATTCCACGGAGCCAGCGTTGCGCCCGGCAGGGATATACTTGTTGTCGGGAAAGCCTTTGATATCCACAAACACATTGCCCACAACCACAATCGGCATATTAGATCCCCCTTTTCTCTCTCAATAGGATCATCCATGGTGAATATTGTAGCACAAAGGAACGGGCGGCGTAAAGCCCCCGTTCCTTTGTTTCCTCCATCAGCTTTTCCTCCTGGGCCGTGTTACACAAAACAAAACGAGGCCGGGCAAGAACTTGCCCGGCCTACGACCATGATACCATAATTTGGTGTTCGCGTTTCTTCGTTCTTCTTAAATCTACAACTCCAGCTTCAGGTCGCCCTCCCGGATCCAGCCCCACTTCCGCAGCGGGATGGCGAACAGCCAGCTGAGGATCGCCGGCAGCACAAAGGAAATAAGAAGCAGCCCCAGCCAGTCCATTCCGGTGACGCCTGCCTTAGTCCCAGATGCCACATCCGCCACCCAGCCGGAGTAAACCCCGATCTGTCCTACCAGGCCGCAGGTTCCCATACCGGAGGAAATGGCCGCGCCGTTCATCTGCAGCCGAAACAGGCAGGTGGCAATCGGCCCGGTCACCGCCGCCGCTAAAGTGGGGGGAATCCAAATGCGGGGATTGCGCACGATGTTTCCCATCTGCAGCATGCTGGTTCCCAGCCCCTGGGCCACCAGACCGCCCCATCGATTTTCCCGAAAGCTCATCACCGCGAAGCCCACCATCTGCGCGCAGCAGCCCGCCACCGCGGCGCCGCCGGCCAGTCCCGTCAGACCCAAAGCCGCGCAGATGGCCGCGCTGGAGATGGGCAGTGTCAGCACCACGCCCACCACCACCGAGACAATGATACCCATGAAGAAGGGCCGCAGCTCTGTAGCCCACATGATGGCCTGCCCGAAAGCAGAGGCGGCTTTGCCCACCGGCGCCGCAATCAGCGCCGCCAGGCCCACACCCGCCAAGATGGTGACGATAGGCGTAACCAGAATATCCACCTTGGTCTCCTTGCTCACGGCTTTGCCGATCTCTGAGGCAAAGATGGCCACGAAGAACACCGCCAGCGGCCCGCCGGCACCGCCCATGGCATTGGTGGCAAAACCCACGGGAATCAGGGAAAACAGCACCATAGGCGGGCATTGCAGGGCCGTGCCGATGGCCACCGCCATCCCAGGCCCCACCATCGCGGAAGCCAGGCCGCCGATGGTGTAGCGCAGCGCCCCGTCCCCGGAGCCCAAGCTTACCACCACAGCCTGAAGAAAACCCACATGGAACTGGCTGCCGATGGTATTGAGAATGGTGCCCACAAGAAGCGTACAGAACAGCCCCTGCGCCATGGCGCTCATGGCATCCACAAAGTAGCGTTTGGCGGAAAATATAATGTTTTTCCTCTGTAAAAAGGCACGAAGCTGTTTCATGCTCAGGCCTCCCTATCCAGCTTTTTCCGGCTACTTGCATTCATTATAGTCTCCAAAACTGTCTCGTGTCAACGCCCCGAACTGCCAAACTTGTAACAGTTCTGGCAGCATTGAGCAAAGTGCAACAAAGAAAATCGGGATTTCTCAAAAATATGTGTGCTTGTGCGCATTGACACAAGCCGCCCTTTTTTGTTAAGATGAAGATGCTTCGACGAAGCGCCTTTTCACGCAAGAACTACGCGGCAAGCGACAGAGCAGCCAGATGATCCAAGCAACCGCGCAGGTCCTGTAAACACCTGGGCGGACTCTTTCCTCTGTGAATCAGTCTGTCCTTTTCCTTTTCTGTTTATGAGTCAGGAGGTCTGTTATGAGAATCCTTGAGATTTTCTTTCTCGGCAGTCGGGCCAGCCGCCCCGCTGTCTGCCTCCGCCCCACTCTGTGCAAAATTGGGATGGCACTGTTCCTGTGCCATGCTTTGACCGCTCCCGGACTGCGGGCGTAGCATCTTGATGCTGCGCCGTGTGCGGCGAGCGGATTTTCATTTTTTATTCCCATTCTGTTTCACAAGGAGGACGTATCCCATGGAAAAAACCGTTCAGCTCTATGAAGGCAAGGCGAAAAAAGTCTATGCCACGGAGGATCCGGACAAGGTCATCGTCTCGTATAAGGACGACGCCACCGCCTTCGACGGCAGCAAACGCGGCACCATCCTGGGCAAGGGCGCCATCAACAACCGGATGACCAACTATCTGATGCAGATTCTGGAGAAAAACGGCATCCCCACCCATTACGTGGAGGAGCTGAACGACCGGGAAACCGTGGTCAAGCGGGTAAGCATCGTCCCCTTGGAGGTCATCATCCGCAATCTCTCCGCCGGTTCCTTCGCCAAACGCTACGGGGTGGAGGAGGGCCTGGTCTTTGAGGCGCCGACCCTGGAGTTTTCTTATAAGAACGACGATCTGCACGATCCGCTCATCAACGAGTATCACGCCCTGGCGCTTCATCTGGCCACCCGGGAGGAGCTCAGCCAGATTACGGCCATGGCCTTCAAGATCAACGAGATTCTAAAAGACTACTTCCTGCAGCTGAACGTCAAGCTGGTGGATTTCAAGCTGGAGTTTGGCCGCCTGTCCAACGGCAGCCTTGTGCTGGCCGACGAAATCTCCCCCGATACCTGCCGTTTCTGGGACGCCACCACCAACGAGAAGCTGGACAAGGATCGCTTCCGCCGGGATCTGGGCGGTGTTGAGGACGCCTACCAAGAAATGATGCGCCGGGTTCTGGGCGAGTAAGGGAGCGACGTATGACAGGCAATCAGGAAGGATATCTCTCCCCGCTCTCCACCCGCTACGCCAGTCCGGAGATGCAGCGTCTGTTTTCAGATCAGTATAAGTTCAGCACCTGGCGGCGCCTCTGGATCTCTCTGGCCCGGGCCGAACAGGAGCTGGGGCTGGACATCAGCGATCAGCAGATCGCACAGATGGAGGCGCACAAGGACGACATCAACTTTGAGGTCGCCCAAGCCCGGGAAAAGCAGGTACGCCACGATGTGATGAGTCACGTGTACGCCTACGGACAGCAGTGCCCGGATGCGGCGGGCATCATCCATCTGGGCGCCACCAGCTGCTATGTGGGCGACAACACCGACGTGATCGTTCTGCGGGAAGCCTCCCGGCTCCTGCTGAAAAAGGCCGTGCAGGTCATCCGCAACCTCTCCGATTTCGCCGACCGCTACAAGGCCCTGCCATGTCTGGCCTACACCCATCTGCAGCCGGCCCAGCTGACCACCGTAGGCAAGCGGGCCACCCTTTGGATCCAAGAGCTGATCTACGACGTGGAAAACCTGGAATACCAGCTCAGTCGGCTGCAGCTTCTGGGCTCCAAAGGGACCACCGGCACCCAGGCCAGCTTTATGGAGCTGTTTGCCGGGGATGAAGAGAAAGTCAAGCAGCTGGAAGCCCGCATCGCGGAAGACCTGGACTTTTCCGGCTGCGTGCCCGTCTCCGGGCAGACCTATTCCCGGAAGGTGGATGCCTATTTCCTCTCGGTTCTCTCCGGTTTTGCTCAAAGTGCCGGCAAATTCGCCAACGATCTGCGCATTCTCCAGTCTTTCGAGGAGATGGAGGAGCCCTTTGAAAAGGATCAGATCGGCTCCTCAGCCATGCCCTACAAGCGCAATCCCATGCGCAGCGAGCGGATCTGCGCCTTGTCCCGCTATGTGATCTGCGATTCCATCAATCCCGCCATCACCGCCGCCACCCAATGGTTCGAGCGCACCCTGGACGACAGCGCCAACAAGCGCCTGGCCGTCTCGGAGGCCTTTTTGGCGGTGGACGCGATTTTGAATCTCTACATGAATATCAGCGCGGGGCTGGTGGTCTATGAAAAAGTCATCACCCGCCGGGTCATGGAAAAACTGCCTTTTATGGCCACGGAAAACATCATGATGGAGTCGGTCAAACGGGGCGGCAATCGGCAGGAGCTGCATGAGCTCCTTCGGGTCTTCTCCCACGCGGCTGCTGCCAAGGTCAAGCTGGAAGGCGGCGCCAACGACCTGATCGACCGCATTGCCGCGGAGCCGCGGATTCCTTTGAGCCGGGAAGAGATCCTGGCGGAGCTGGATCCCACCCGATACGTCGGCCGAAGCGTCTCCCAGGTGGAGGAATTCCTGTCTCAGACGGTCCGTCCGGTGCTGGACCGCTATCCGGATGACGCCCTGGTGGGCCAACTGCATATTTAACGGAGGAAGACCATGAAAAAAGTAGGCGTTGTCATGGGCAGCAAGAGCGATCTGCCCGTGGTAGAGAAGGCAATTTCCCTTTTGCAGGAGTATGAAGTCCCGGTACAGGTTCGCGTCCTGTCCGCCCACCGCTGTCCGGATGAAGCCCGGGCCTTTGCCGCCGGCGCTCGCCAGGCAGGCTTTGGCGTTCTCATTGCCGCCGCCGGTATGGCGGCGCATCTGGCCGGCGCGCTGGCGGCCAACACTACACTTCCGGTCATTGGGATTCCCCTGCGGGCCGCCGGCTCCGACGGGGCCGACGCGCTTTACAGCACCGTGATGATGCCTTCCGGCATTCCGGTGGCTACGGTGGCCATTGACGGCGCCAAGAACGCAGCGCTGCTGGCCATGGAGATTCTGGCCGTTTCCGACGAAGCTCTGGCGGAAAAGCTTGCCGCCTTCCGCCGGGAAGACACCGCCAAGACACTGGCTGCGGATCGGGAGATCTGCGAGAAATACAACGGATAATGCAGGAGGACGGCTTCATGTACAAGCTTTCCCCGCGCGCTTTGCGCGCTAACGCCTGATGGGCGGCTTTTTCGGCGCGGTATCCCGCCGTGATGTGGTACTGGACGTATTCTTCGGAGTGGACTATCACAGCCATCTGGGCACCCGCAACGCCGGCATGACCATCTGGGATCGGGTCGACGGCTTCCAGCGGCAGATTCACTCCATCAGCAACTCCCCCTTCCGCAGCAAATTTGAAAAGGATCTGGCGGATTTCCACGGCAGCAGCGGAATCGGATGCATCAGCGACGCCGAGCCGCAGCCTCTGCTGGTCCGTTCCCATCTTGGTCTCTACGCCATCAGCACTGTGGGCGTCATCAACAACATGGACACCCTGCTGGAGACCTATTTCTCCGGACGCGGCAAGCAGTTCATGGCCATGAGCTCCGGTGAAATCAACAGCACGGAGTTTGTAGCGGCCCTGATCAACGAAAAGGACGATCTGGTGGAGGGCATCCGCAACGCCCAGGAGCTGATCGACGGCTCCATGACCATTCTGCTGCTTTGCTCGGATGGCAGTATTCTGGCCGCCAGAGATCGTTTGGGGCGGCTTCCGGTTCATGTGGGCAAAAACGAGGACGGCTTCTGTGTATCCTTTGAGTCCTTCGCTTTTCACAAGCTGGGCTATCACAATGCCTACGAGCTGGGTCCACGGGAGATCGTGCGCATCCGGGCCGACGGCTACGAAAGCCTCTCTCCCGCCGGGGACAAGATGCGGATCTGCGCCTTCCTCTGGTCCTATTACGGCTATCCCAACTCCAACTACGAGGGCATCAACGTGGAGCTCATGCGTTATCGAAATGGTGAGATCATGGCCCGGGGCGAGGAAGATAAAGGCACCATGCCGGATGTGGATTACGTGGCCGGCGTGCCGGACTCCGGCCTGCCTCACGCCATCGGCTATGCCAACCACAGCCACAAGCCCTTTGCCCGCCCCTTCGTGAAGTACACGCCCACCTGGCCCCGTTCCTTCATGCCTGCCAACCAGGACGTACGGGATCAGGTGGCCAAAATGAAGCAGATTCCCGTGCCGGAGCTCATCGAGGGCAAGAAGCTCCTCTTTGTGGACGACTCCATCGTCCGCGGCACCCAGCTCCAGGGCACGGTGGACTTTCTCTACGAATCCGGCGCGGCAGAGGTGCACATGCGCTCCGCCTGCCCGCCCATCATGTACGGCTGCAAGTACCTGAACTTCTCCCGCAGCACCTCCGACATGGACCTGCTCTCCCGGCGCATCATCCAGGA
>CACZSJ010000199.1 GCA_902783825.1 Oscillospiraceae bacterium
GCTCCATGCAATTGGTGGAGGAGCGCGCAGCAAAGGATCCCCGCATTCGCATCCTTCGCAATGAAAAGAACCTGGGAGCCGGGCCGAGCCGGAACCGGGGCATCGAAGCGGCCCGGGGCGAGTATCTTTCTTTCGTGGATCCGGACGACTATCTCGCCCTGGATTTCTATGAGCTGCTGTACCAAAGGGCCATGGAGACAGGCAAGGACATCATAAAGGGCACAGTCAAGCTTGAAGGGGGCGAGAATAAGCCGCGACAAGCCTTTTTTGTCGGATTGAATGCCCAGATTGTCCAAACAGTACAGAGTGGACAGCCTTTGTATACCGGCTTCCGAGCCGGCCATCTCAGTGGAATCTATCGGACCGGTGTTGTTCGGGAGCATCATGTCACTTATGGGAGCACCCGGGTTGGAGAGGATAATACCTTTATGCTGCGGCTTTGCCTGGCGACCTCAGACATTGCTTTTTGTGACGAGGCGATCTACCACTATGTCCATCGCGCGCACTCTTTGACCAACGCGGAGCACTTCGGGAAGCACAGAGAAAGACTCCGTGCTCTGCGGGAGCGGGTCGGCATTCTGAAAGAGCAGGGCCTGGATCAGCACGGCTATGAATTCTTGCGCCGGCAAGTGGAGTGGCATTTGAAGGGGTATGCGGACGCATGTTCCGCAGCCGCGGAGAATCCCGAGGAAATTGCGGAATATCTGGCAGAGTTTGACTCCATACTTCGGGAGGTGGACAATCCTTCGATGGATTTTAGCCGACAGCCGAGCTATGTCTTTCTGAAGGAAAAGCTGTCCAAGGGTCGGCCGCCGTGCAAGGTTTCCGTTGTCGTGCCCATGTACAATTGCGAGGCCTTTTTAGATACCTTTTTTGATGACCTGTCGGCACAGGAACTGGACAGCTTTGAAGTGATTTGTGTGGACGACGGATCCACGGACGATACCCTGAAGGGCATCCTGAAGCAATGCGCCAAGGATTCCCGATTCCGCTGTTTCAGCAAGGAACGCGGCGGAGCGGGAACGGCCAGGAACGAGGGCTTACGACTTGCGTGCGGCAAGTATGTGCAGTTCCTGGATGCTGACGACAGGTTTTCTCCCCGCCTTCTTTCCGTGCTGTATCATGTGGCGGAAGAGAAGCAGGCAGACATTGTGATCTGCCAGGTTGAGCATCAGGATTACCGGCTGAAAACAACCCGTACGGATATGGGTTTCAAGAGGGAGGCCCTTCCGGACAGGGAAGTGGTGACGCCGTCGCAATTCCCGAACCTGTACCAGATAATTGGAGGCGCCATATGGAACAAGTTGTACCGCAGGGAGTTTATTCTTGAGCACGACCTTCGCTTTTCGTCTACAAGGGTCGCCAATGACAGCTTCTTTCTGTGTGCCTCTGCTTCCGTGGCCAAAAGGATTGTGGGAGTCGACGAATATCTGCTGACCATACGCAGGCACATCAATCCCAACTCCATCTCAAGCAAGCGAGCCGAGCATACGGAAGATACCATTACCGTACGGCAGGAGTTGTATGATTGGCTTGAGAAAAAGGGGCTGGAAGAGACCTTCCGAAATACGCATTGCATGGGGTGCGTGTTTAACATAGAATACAACGCGGGATATGCGTACAACCATGCTTTCGTGCGGGCGGCGGTGGAAATGCTTTGCAGCCGCGAACCGTGGATTCTTCCGGAACGAGAGGAGTTCTGGAAGTGGTGCAGAAAAAGAATGAGCATTTCCCAAAAAGCAAAAGAACTGAGGCGTCTGCAGGATGCCCTGGACCGCGGGGAGGCCGTGGAGGGAGCGGATCCGCAGGAACGGATTCGGCTGCTTGCCAACCAGATTTTGGCCTTCAGAACCATGAACCGGATGGCGCAGGAGGAGTACGGACGGATCCTGTTTGAGGATGAGGAAAAAGAAAAGATTCCCCTCCTGGAGCAGAAGGCGGTCCAGCTCCAAAAGGAAAGGGCAGATCTGCAAGGATTGCTGGATCGGAATAACAAGGAACTGGCAGGCAAGGAAGAGGAGCTGGCAAGCAAGGAAAAGGAACTGGAGTGCAAAGATAAGGAACTGGAGCGCAGGAAACAAGAAGTGGAACGCATAAGGCGCTCGTGGAACTATCGAGTGGGAGCGGTTGTGACGGCGCTTCCTAAAAAACTATGGTATGGAATCAAAAGGCTATGGGATGGAGTCCGGAAGGGATAACACACGGAAAGCGGGCTTCGCCTGAAAAGGAGGCTGATCACCATGGAAAACTACGAACACTTGGGAAGGGTGTTCCACGAGTTCAGAACCAATCGAAAGATCCCGCTAAAGCAAGTCGCGGGTGAGAAGATCTCCGCTTCCCAGATTTCTCGCTTTGAACGAGGGGAGAGCGATATTTCCCTGAGCAAGTTTCTGAGAATGCTGGACAACATGCACGTGGAGATGAATGAGTTCATGGACACCGTGCGCGGACACGACCAGACGGAAATCATCCGCTTTATGAGTCAGCTGGTTCCGCTGGAATACAAAAGGGACAAGGCCGGCTTTCAGCGCCTGTTTCAAGAACAAAAGGAGAAGTTCCAAAAGAACCCTTCGGTTTACCAATATCATTTGAACATGATTTTGGCGCACAGCTTTATTTGCAAGTGCGACGAAGCCGAAACCTTTCCCAAAGAATACCTGGACCAGGTGGCGGATTATTTGTTTTCCGTGGAGGAATGGAAGATTTATGAGCTGATTCTGATCGGGAATCTCTATCTCTTCTTTGACATCCCGCTTCTTCACAGAATGGGGCAGGAGATTCTGCAGAATCACGAGAGGAACGGAGCCAATTCCAAGCTGGTTCGGATTACGCTGCTGAACATCTGGGAGACCTGCCTGCACAGAGGGCAGCTTCAGGCGGCCGCTTATTATAGGGACAAGCTCTTGCCGCTCTTGGAGGATGAAACCCTTTTGTACGAAAAGAATCTGTACCTGTTTTTGCTGGGGCTGCATCTTTACAAAAGCGGGGAAAAGGACCGGGGCGCGGAAAAAATGAACCAGGCCATACAGATATACGAATGGCTGGACTGTCCGCATCTGGCACAAAATTATCGGGACGATCGCACACGCTACGCAACTTAGTTTTGCAGATATGCAAAACGAAACGGCCTCCGGCTGTAGGGAAGTATAATGGCTTCACGACAGGCCGGAGGTGTTTTTTATGCGCAAGACGAGAATCCAAAAAAATGAGGCCTTGCTGTGGTTTGGCAGCTGGACGTCCCGGATCGGCAATCTCATTTTTGACTATGCAAACAGCGTCAGCATCGTGGGCGCCTTTGCCGGAAAGCCATGGATCCTGGCGATGTATCAAAGCGCGGAGACGATGATTCAGATCGTGTTCAATCTGATTGGAGGCGCCAGGGCGGACAAGGGCGACAGAAAAAAGATCGTGATCGTCACAGATATCCTGTCCGCTTTGATATGCGCCGGACTCAGCTTTTTTGTGGATACCGGCTACATGGCACAGGTCATGATCGTGGCCAATGCCCTGCTGGCGGTGGTGTACGCGTTCAATTCGCCCACCTATAAATCCCTGATCCGCGAGGTCATTGAAAAAGAGCGGATCGGCTTCTTTAACGGAATCTCGCACGCCGGCGGAGAGCTGATTCGCGTGATCGGGCCGATTGTCGGCGTGGGCCTGGTTGGCCTGATCGGCGTCAGAGGCGCGCTTTTATTTGACGCCTTTACCTTTTTGGCGTCCGCCGCGGCAGAGGCCGGCCTGACGAAAATCGAAAAAACGGCGGAGAGCCGGAAGGGCAAAAAAAGGGTTTTGGCAGACATTGCGGAGGGCTTTCGCTATCTTACGACAGAAAAGCGCATTCTGTTTTTGGTGATCCTGTCTTCTCTGGTGAATTTCTTCCTGGCCGGCTACAATCTCCTGCTTCCGTACACGGATGTGATTTTCGCGGGAGCTATGGACAAGTTTTACAGCAAAGCGCTGGCGATGGAGGCGGTGGGCGGCATTGTCAGTTCCGCCCTGTTTGCCAAGCATATCAACAAATTCCGAGACAATGTGCTGGCCCTGATCCTGTTGCTGTTCGCTACGGGATTCGTTCTTGCCTGGGAACCGCTTTTGGCCTTGAGCGGGAACGCCTATCTGTGCTTGCTTCCCTTCGCCTTGTTCGGGGCGGCGCTGACGGCCTTTAACATCCAATTCATGTCCTATGTTCAGATTGCCGTGGATGAAGCCTACTTGGGCAGGGTGTTCAGCATCATTTTCACCGTTGCGGTCCTGTTTATGCCGCTGGGGTCCTTTCTGTTTTCCGCCTTTGTGAACATCCAGAACGTCAAGAGCTTTTACACGGTCGGCGGAGGGATTATGCTGTTGTCGCTGATCAGCGCCTTGCTTCACCGTTGCGGGAAAAAAGCGTGATCTGCAAGAAAAGACAGATTCTGTTATGCGCAAACCGAAGAAACGCCCTTCGCTGCCTGCAGGCAGC
>CACZSJ010000200.1 GCA_902783825.1 Oscillospiraceae bacterium
GGCACGCACTATCACGAGAATTTCAAAAAATTCATGATCTATTGTCAGGAGAACGACCTGACGATAGACGGCGCCATGACCGATGTGAAAGGCGACCGCTCCAAGGCCCCCCACGAGCAGGCAGACCCTGACCTGTTCCTGCGGGTAGTGGAACGACGCAGCGATGGCATCGTA
Source organism: Oscillospiraceae bacterium (assembly GCA_902783825.1). Lineage (GTDB taxonomy): Bacteria > Bacillota > Clostridia > Oscillospirales > Oscillospiraceae > Limivicinus. The sequence continues at coordinate 175 of CACZSJ010000200.1, forward strand.
GTCCGGGGCGCCAAAGCCCACCAGACCGGAATCATCAATTCCCATGAAGTGATCGTCATGCCCACCATCGCCATGGGCCCGGAAGACAAGGACTACGCCGTTTCCTTTGCTGTGCCCCTGGACGCCGAGGGTCTGTTTATGATTGTGGGTCGGCAGTCCTGTGACACCCGGAAGCTGGAAAACTCCGAGATGGACGTGGGCAACGCCGAGTTTGGCGGCGTGGAGGCCCTTACGGTATTCGACAACGTTTTTGTCCCCAACGATCGGATTTTCCTCAATGGCGAGGCCGAGTTTGCGGGCATGATGGTAGAGCGCTTCGCGGGTTACCATCGGCAGAGCTACGGCGGCTGTAAGGTTGGCGTGGGCGACGTGCTCATCGGCGCAGCCGCTGTGGCCGCCGAGTACAACGGCGCTGCCAAGGCCAGTCACATCAAGGACAAGCTCATCGAGATGACCCATCTCAACGAGACCCTGTACTGCTGCGGCATCGCCTGTTCCGCCGAAGGGCATGCCACCGCCAGCGGCAATTACATGATCAATCTGCTGCTGGCCAACGTCTGCAAGCAGAATGTGACCCGTTTCCCCTATGAGATCGTCCGTCTGGCGGAAGACATTGCCGGTGGCCTCATGGTAACCGCCCCATCGGAAGCGGACCTGCGAGATCCCCATATCGGACCCTATGTGGAAAAATACTTCCGGGGTGTGGCCGCCGTTTCCACGGAGAATCGTCTGCGCATCCTGCGGCTCATTGAAAACCTGAGCCTTGGCACCGCCGCCGTAGGCTACCGGACCGAGTCTCTGCACGGAGCCGGCTCCCCCCAGGCCCAGCGCATTATGATCGCACGTCAGGGCAATCTGGAGCACAAGAAGGAGCTGGCCAAGAGTCTTGCCCATATCCAGGAGTAAATCCGGATCCATCCTCAATCGGAAAGAGGCATATCTATGTTGCAACGCATCGAACAAGTTCTAGATCGTTGTGTCCGGCCCCAGCTTCTGCTGCACGGCGGCGGAATTCGGAGCCTGGGCTACGCTGACGGCATCTATCGCTTTGAGCTGATTGGCCAATGCGCCAACTGCCCCTCCGCATACCTGGAGACCCGGGAGAATATCCGCGCGGCACTGATGCAGGAACTCCCCGAGCTGCTTGAGGTGGAGCTGGTCCAGACTGTCAGCGAGGATCTGCTGGCACAGGCCAAAGCCTTGCTGCAGCATCGCCCCCTGGGAGACCGGGATGCGTAAGCGGGTTGGTTTGCGGTACTGCGGAGGCTGCAACCCCTGCTATGATCGGACGGCAGCCGTTCGCCGTCTGGCAGACACAGCGCCCCATTGTCTGCTGGAGCCTTTTAGCGAAGGCGGCTGCTACGATCTGATTCTGATGGTCTGCGGCTGTCTCACCGCCTGCGCTTCTCCCGCAAATCTCCCCGGCACTCCTCTCTTTTGGATCCGTTGCCGAGACGATCTGGACGCCGCCGAGAAAATGCTTGCAGTACTCTAAAATCCAAATCGAGAAAAACAGGAGCAGCTTCTGCTCCTGTTTTCCATTTCATCTGTAGTTTTGCTAATATTCCGTTTGAATTCGCCACTTTTCTCATAATTTAATCGTGTTTTTAATATAAACTCCCCACTTCATACCCCTGCCCCATCCCCCACATCGTGCCGGCGTATTGGGCGCGCTAAACATGAAAATGACCCGGAGGGGAATCACCCCTCCGGGCCATACGATCCAAGCAGATTAAAACAGACCGGGGAAGCCGCCCAAGCCGCCCTGCAGCTTGGCCATAGACTCATTGGTCTTCTCGTCTGCCTTTTTCAGCGCGCCGTTGACCGCCGCCAGAATCAAATCCTGCAGCATTTCCACGTCCTCCGGATCCACCACTTCGGGGTCGATCTCAATGGCGCTGAATTCCCGCGTTCCGCTGACCACCGCTTTGACGGCGCCGCCGCCGGCGGTGAATTCAAAATTGCTGGACTCCAGCTCCTGCTGCATTTTGAGGAATTCCTGCTGCATTTTCTGTGCCTGCTTCATCATGTTCATCTGGTTGCCGCCTCCGGGGAAGCCGCCGCGAAATCCGCCTTTTGCCATGCTTTCTCTCCTATCCGCCGGCCTCATGGGCCGGCTCATGTATTATTGAAACTGGACTTCCGGAAAGCCCTTAAGCTCTTCCAGGTCACGCTTTTGACTTGTCGCCTGCAGCGGCTGCAAATCCACCCGCAGCGTCCGTCCGCAAATGCTCTGGGCCGCTTGTGCAAAGATCTCCAACACCTCCTGCCGATGGAAACGGTCATACAGGAAGCCAGGTACCACCTGGAGGCGCAGATCCGAAGTCGTCACGGCGCCTCGTACCCGACCGGGATCATCCAAACTGAAGCGCAGCTCCATGGGCAGCTTGGCTCGCACAAGCTGACAAATCTCTTCCCAGCCGCCTTCCGCTTGCGGCGCTTGCGGCGGCTGGAGCGGCTGCTCTGCCGCTTCCGCCGGCTCCTGCCGCTTCACGATCAAATCCTCCGGCTGCTCCTCCTGGAACATGGCCGGATCCAGCTCGTCTTCCGGCTCTTCCTCTTCCGGCTCCTCTTCGCAGCAACGCGGCGGCCGGGGAACACCTTGACTCCCGTCTCCCGGAGTCCCGCCCCAGTTCCCGTAGGCAAGGCCCTGCGCCAGCTCCTCTTCCAGACGAGAAATCCGCGCCCGGAGCGCCGACAGGCTCTCCCCTGCCGGATCCTCACAAAGCGCCAGCAGGCAAAGTTCTACCGAGGTTTTGGGATTGTGCGCGTCCCGCAGGCTGCTCAAGCTGCGCTGCACAAGTTCCAGAACACTGAGAAGCTCCTCGCCGGTCAGCCGACGGGCAAAGGCCTCCAGAACCGGCATTTCATAGCCGCCGGATACCAGCTCCGCCGCGCTCTTTGGAGCTACACGTACCATCAGCACGTCCCGCAGCAACGCCGCCAGTTCTCCCAACAGCGTCGCCGGATCCTTCCCGTCCATCCACATCTCGGAAAACAAACGCAGCGCGGCTGCGGAATCCCGATTGAGTATCAAGTCCAGCAGCTGGGCTATCCGCCGATTTCCGGCCAAGCCCAGCGCCGTGTATACCGTCTGCGCGTCGATGTTCTCCGTTGCGGAGCACTGATCCAGCAGGCTCAGCGCATCACGCACGCCGCCGTCTGCCATGCGCGCCAAAAGCTGCGCCGCCTCTTCACTGAGACCAATCCGCTCCTTCCCCGCGATATCCTTCAGATATCCGGCTATTTCCGCCGTTTCGATTCGGCGGAAGCTGTGCCGCTGGCAACGAGATAAAATTGTTGCGGGAACCTTTTGCAGCTCCGTAGTCGCCAGAATAAACATCAGATGCTCCGGCGGCTCCTCCAGGATTTTCAGCAGTGCGTTAAACGCCGGCATCGAGAGCATGTGAACCTCGTCGATGATATACACACGCTTTTTCACTGAGGCAGGAGAAAAGACCGCCTCATCCCGCAGGGCGCGGACATTGTCCACGCCGTTGTTGGAGGCCGCGTCCAGCTCTACCACATCCAGCACGGAACCCTCCGCAATGCCTCTGCAGGCCGCGCACTGTCCGCAGGGATTCCCGTCCACCGGGTTTTCACAGTTGATCGCCTTGGCCAGGATACGAGCGCAGGTGGTCTTGCCGGTTCCTCGGGTGCCAATAAAAAGATAAGCGTGGGAAAGGCGCCCGGTGCGCACCTGGTTTTTCAGCGTCCGGGTGATATGCTCCTGTCCGATCACCTGATCGAAGGTCTGGGGCCGCCATTTGCGATACAATGCCTGATACATGCCGCACCTCCCCTGCGTTTTACTGGCCTGCGTCTCCCGTATAGAAAACGGTGGTTCTTGACAAGACTGCACACCAGGCTCTGAATCATGCGCTATATCCGTTACGCCGGCAGCCGGCTCGGACCCGGCGCCCTCGCGGCACAGATCACACACCGCTTAATGCTGCTCGGTTCCCCGCCTGACATGGTTCACGGGGCGACCTTGCGCGAGACCGGATCGTCAACGCTGCTTACCGGGGTCAGACAACACAGAACATACCCTCGGCCTGGAATTCATCCCTGCTGTAGCGGATTGCAGGTTACAGGGCACCGCTGGCTCCCCAACTAGTGCAGCCTTGTCA
>CACZSJ010000201.1 GCA_902783825.1 Oscillospiraceae bacterium
CAGACCGCCAACGTCCTGCTTGGGCTTGGCATGGCCTGTGCCGGCATCGCTTTGCTGGAAAACAAATAAGCGGGGCGCGCTCCCCGAAAGGCAAAAAAGCGCACACGTCCCTTGCCGTACGCCCTTGCGGTCTCCTTGGCTTTGAGGCCCGAAGCGCGGCAGCAGCGGGGCAAACAGAAAGGAGATCCCATGGAGCAGGCAAACATTCTTTTTCGCAGAGAGCGCGCGCAGGATCATCGCGCGGTGGAGCATCTCGTCCGGGAGGCTTTTTGGAACGTCTATCGTCCCGGCTGTCTGGAGCACTACGTTCTCCATCGGCTCCGGGATGATCCCGCCTTTGTTCCGGAACTGGATTTTGTCATGGAAAAAGACGGGGAGTTGATCGGCCAGAACATGTTCATGCGCGCAGTAATTCGCGCCGATGACGGCAGAGAGATCCCCATCATGACCATGGGACCCATCTGCATCCATCCCGCTTACAAGCGCCAGGGCTACGGCAAGCTGCTGCTGGACTATTCTCTGGAGCAGGCGGCCGCGCTGGGCTGCGGCGCCCTGTGCTTTGAAGGCAACATCGACTTCTATGGCAAAAGCGGCTTCCGCTTCGCCAGCGAATTCGGCATCCGCTATCACGGTCTGCCGGAGGGCGCGGACGCTTCCTTCTTCCTCTGCCGGGAACTGATCGACGGCTATTTGCATGGTGTCCGGGGCGAATACGCAACGCCGAAAGGCTACTTTGCGGCGGAGCAAAACCCGGAGGCCTTCGAGGCTTTTGACGCCCAATTCCCGCCGAAGGAAAAGAAAAAGCTGCCCGGGCAGATTTTCTGAGCCCAGGCAGCGCCCCGGCGCTTGTAAGCAGCGGCGGGTCTATGATAGAATGTCCCCAGCGGCGCGGCCGGAGGCGGAAAACACGCCGGATCTGTCCCCGCTGCCGCAGCCGAATCGGATTGCGAACCAGCGCCGAAAGAGAATCCCGCAGGAGGATGAGACGCCATGACCATTCTGGTGGATATGGACGATACTATTGAACAGTTGCTGAAAGCCTGGGTGCGCGGTGTGAACGAGACGTATGGGCGCAGCGTGGCCTATGACGACGTGCGCTCCTGGGACGTGTCTGCTGCCTATCCCGGCCTGAGCTGGGAGCAGGTCTATGAGATCCCCATGCGCCCCGGCTTCTGGAAAACCGTGGAGCCCATCCCCGGCGCGGCGGAAGTCCTGCAGCGGCTGATGGCCGCGGGGCATCGGGTGTATATCGTCACCGCCACGCCTCACGAATCCGTGCCGGAGAAGATGAACGACCTGCTGTTTCGCTACTTCCCCTTTCTGAGCTGGGAGCAGGTGATCATCGCCGCCAACAAGCAGCTGATTCGGGGCGACGTGCTCATCGACGACGGCATCCACAACCTGGAGGGCGGGGACTACGTGAAGCTGCTCATGACCGCGCCCCACAACCGAAGCTATGACGCGCAGGCAAACGGCATGATCCGCGTCCACAACTGGGCGGAAATCGAGGAGATCATCGCCCGGCTGGACACCGACGGCGTGTAAAAAACCAAGCACAGGCAAACATCCCGCGGCACAAGCCGCGGGATGTTTGCCTTCACGCCGTGGCCGTCTCTCAGGCCGCCGGCTTATCTCTTTTTATAGAGGAGCAGCTGAGGGTTTGCCCCAGCTGCTTCATAGCTGGCCACCAGGAGAAACTCCCGGTTCGCCAGAACGCCGAAGCAGCGATTGTCTTCGGCCTCCAGCTGGTTTCCCAGGTAGGTAGCCCCGTCGTCCAGAAACTTGACGCTCCTGCCGTTGGGAAGCGGGTATTCCAGATTGACAAATCCGCCCACCAGGGCGTTAAGCTTTTCCACTTTTGGCATGCCTTCAATCTTCAGGGCGTTGAATTCATCCAATAGTTGTTTTTTTAGCGCCTCCAGGCTCTTTCCTCCGCCCAGCTCCTCCTGGTTCTTCCAGTAATCCAGTTTTGGCAGCAGATCCCCCAAATAGGCCCGGGCCTGTTCTTCCGAAAAGCCTTCCCCCGTCATGTGGCCTACGCAGACCTCGATCAGATCGTCCATGTCGCTGTAGGTGTACTCCCCGTCGGCATAGCACCACTTGCAGTAGGCTTCGTTCAAGTCGCCCGCTTTGTCTCTTCCGATGAGGGCGTCATCCAGAGGCATGCCGCAGCATTGGCAGATCAGTTTCCGAGGCGAACCCAGCAAGGTGTTGATGGACACCCCGAAGAACGAGGAGAGCAGCTTCAGCGTTTCCGTATTGGGCACGGTCTCCCCCGTTTCCCAGCGGGACACCGCCTGCCTGGTCACAAAGACTTTCTCGGCCAGTTCTTCCTGTGACAGTCCTCTTTTCGTTCTCAGCTCCAGGATCACGTCTTTTGTGTTCATCATCAAATCCCTCCATCCCTGTTTATCTGTATTCTACCACAAGAGCGCGAAGAATGCATGCAACCGCCTGTTGCTTTTTGATTCGCCGCATGAAGCCATGTTTGCAA
>CACZSJ010000202.1 GCA_902783825.1 Oscillospiraceae bacterium
AATACTGCAGCCGTGTAAAGTACAGGCTTGTACCATATCTTTGGTGAAAGGATATACGAAATGGATCTCTACGCTTATTGGGACGCTGTTGTGAGGCAGGATGCCTTTCTGATGAGAGAATTCTTTCACGATGATGCCACTATATCCTGGCCAAATACCGGTGAATGTTATTCTGTGGACAGTTTTATCCGCATGAACTGCTCTTACCCCGGCCGCTGGACGGGAATGGTAGAACGTGTGGAAAAGGCCGGAGACTTGTGCATAACTGTGACCCGTGTTGCTTCTCTTGATTCACCACTTTCCCATCACGCAGTATCTTTTTTTCGCATCATGGACGGAAGAATCCATGGCTTAGAGGAATACTGGGGTGAGGATGCGCCGCCGCCCGAGTGGCGGCAAGCGTTTCTCTCTCCTCTTACGTCCAATTAAATCCAAACAGGAAGGCCGCAAATCTTTTTGGATTTGCGGCCTTCCTGCATGGAGCTGGTAATGTGACTCGAACACACGACCTGCTGATTACGAATCAGCTGCTCTACCGACTGAGCTATACCAGCATATTCATTTTCTGATCTAAGGCGTTTCACAGTTTAACACATGCAGCGGGAATAGTCAAGACGCGATTCCAAAATGCCCAAGGAATTCTTCTTCCCTCCCGGCAGGTCCAGAAAATTACATTGTGTATAGTTTTCTGTTCTATATTGTTACCGGTTCATTTTTTGAAAGAATGGCTCGTCATTTCCCCTCAAATTGGTACAAAAAATGAGCGTATTTGTGCAGAAACAGCGCAAAATTTGCCCCAATTGGATATAACATAAATTAACAGGATAGTTATTCTTCAAATAGTTATCAACAGTTTCAACAGCTTTTCCAACATGAAAAAACTGTTGAAAAATCAGGCTTTTTGTCCATTTTTGGTAAAAAAAGTCGAATGCGCAAGTGAGGTATTGTTACGAAATAAATACAAAACGGATTTAACATAATGTCAATTCTTTCAGCAGTTGAGCAAGCCTGCATCACGAAAGGATGCATAGTCCTCTCCCGCCACAATAATATGGTCATGCAGAACGACGCCGACCAGCGAAAGTGACCGGCTTGCCTGCTTGGTAACCATGTCATCCTCTACAGATGGGCGTGCAAGTCCATCCGGGTGATTGTGCGCCAGGATCACTGAGCTTGACTTGTATTTCAAGGCTGTCTCCACCAGCCTGCGCAGGCTGGTCTCCGCAGCATTGACAACGCCCCGTCCGATTTCAGCACAGGTAATGATACGCTTTTGCGAGTCCAAGCAAAGCAGTAGAATCACTTCCTCTTGCTCGTATAGGAATCGCGGAATCAAATACGCGGCAGCGTCCGCGCTCTTCCTGACTACACGGATCTTGTCCGCAGCAGCGCAAGCGCTCTTGCGCATCAGCTGGGGAATCAGGCGGAGCAAGGAAGCTGCCTGCACCCCGATGCCCTCCACTTCACACAACTCCTGCTCGCTTGCCGCAAAAATCGCCTGGAGAGAACCGAAGTGGTCCAAGAGGGCGTGCGCGATTACATTGGTATCCCTGCGCGGAATTGCATAAAACAGCGCAAGCTCCAATGCGTTGATTTCATTGAACCCGTCCAGTCCATGCTGGCGAAATCGGTCGCGCAATCTTTCTCTATGTCCCTCATGCACACTCATTGCTTGCATTCCTTCCTCACAAATCCATCGTGGCGTAAGCGTTCAAGTCACTTCCTGCACGTACACCTGCCAGATACTCATAGTAGCCCTGTGCGCCGATCATAGCCCCATTGTCTCCACAGAGGCGAAGGGGCGGAACGAACAGTTGAAGCCCGCGTTCTTCCGCAGCCTTTTGAAAATCTGCTCGAATCCGTGAATTGGCCGCAACGCCGCCGGCCACAACGATTTTCTCATATCCCAGCTCCTCGGCAGCCGCCATGGTTCTGGGAACCAGACTGTCGCTGACCGCTTTGGTGAAAGAGGCCGCAAGTGAGGCGCGGTCGATCTCTTCCCCTTTCTGCTGGGCATTATGAACCAAATTGATTACCGCAGTCTTCAGCCCGGAAAAGCTCATGTCATACGGATGATTCGCCACCTGTGCATGGGGAAAACTATACCGCCTATCATCCCCGCCCTGGCTCAGATCGTCAATGGGCTTTCCTCCCGGATATGGCAAGCCAAGCACACGCGCGGTTTTGTCGAAGCATTCTCCCGCTGCGTCATCTCTGGTGCTCCCCAGAATGCGCATCTCTGTGTAGTCCTTCACGTCGACCAAGAGCGTGTTCCCACCGGATATCGCCAGGCAGAGGAATGGCGGCTTCAGATCTGGATAGGCCAAATAATTGGCAGCAATGTGGCCCCGAATATGGTGTACCGGAATCAACGGTACGCCCAGCGCCATCGCGCAAGCCTTCGCAAAATTCACGCCTACCAGAACGGCGCCAATCAAACCAGGTGCATAGGATACTGCCACGGCATCAATTTCCTTCCGCTCAATTCCGGCTGCGTCTATCGCCTTCTGCGTCAGAATCGAAATGGATTCCACATGGCAGCGCGATGCGATTTCCGGCACGACACCGCCATAAACCGCATGCAAATCCGCCTGAGAGAAGATCTGATCCGTCAGAATCTTGCGGCCGTCTTCCACGATCGCAACCGCAGTTTCATCACAGGTGGACTCAAACGCCAGGATCTTCATACGTTTCCCCTTTACAAATACAAAGTCATCAGAACCGCATCCTCTTTGGGATGCTCATAGTAATTCTTTCTCTTGCCAACCGGGACGAAGCCGCGTTTGGCATACAGTGAAATAGCAGCATCGTTGCTTTCCCGGACTTCCAGTGTCACAAAGGAAAGCGACAGTCTGCGCGCATTTTCCAGCATCGCGATCAGCAGCGCATCCCCGATCCCCTGCTTTCTGAATCGGCTGTCAACCGCCACATTGGAAATGGAGCCTTCGTCCAGAACATAAATCATGGCCACATAGCCAAGTACATTATCCTGGCTATCCACCGCGAGCAGAAAAGCATGGTGCTCATCCGGAAAAGATGCAGACAGTTGTTCCCGAGTCCAGGGATCGGTGAAGCACTGTTGCTCCAGTTGTTCCAATCCGTCCAGGTACGCATGCGATGCGTTTATAATTCGATAGTCCATCTCAATGCGCCTCTGCCCAGCTGTGTCCCGTGTGCACATCCACGGTCAACGGAACCGACAACTGCGCCGCATGCTCCATCTCGTAGCGCAGCAGCTCGCATACTCTATCCGCTTCTTCCTTCGGGCATTCGACGATCAACTCGTCATGTACCTGCAGAATCAGCTTTGCCGCAAGTCCCTCCTGTTTGAGGCGCTGATGCACGTGAACCATGGCCAGCTTGATGATATCCGCCGCCGTCCCCTGAATGGGCATGTTCAAGGCGACACGCTCACCAAACGCGCGCGTGTTGAAGTTGGCGTTTTTCAGCTCCGGCAACTGCCGCCGTCTGCCATAGAGCGTGCTTACATAGCCCTGTTCTTTCGCCTGTTCCACGACGTGCTTCATATAGTCCCGCACGCCATGATACTTTTCCAGATAGGCATCCATATAGGCCTTGGCCTCATTGGGGAACACCCCGATATCCTGTGCCAGCGAGAAGGCAGAAATCCCATACACGATCCCAAAGTTAACAGCTTTCGCCCGACTGCGCATGGCGGTGTCCACCTGCGAAAGCGGCACATTGAACACCTTGGAAGCCGTAACCGTATGGAAATCCTCTCCGCTCAAAAACGCTTCCCGCATAGCTTCATCGCCGGAAATGTGCGCCAGAAGCCGCAGTTCAATCTGGCTGTAGTCCGCATCCACCAGCACCTTTCCCGGCGCGGCTACAAACATGGTACGGATCTGGGCGCCCAGCTTTTTCCGAACCGGGATGTTTTGCAGGTTCGGCTCTGTTGAAGAGAGGCGCCCCGTTGCCGTCACGGTCATCTGAAAATTGGTGTGAATCCGTCCGTCCGTGGAAATCACTTTCAGCAACCCGTCGGCATAGGTTGATTTCAATTTTGTCAACATCCGGTATTCCAAGACCTCGTCAACAATCGGGTGCTTACCGTGGAGCTTTTCCAAAACCTCCGCATTGGTACTCCAGCCTGTCTTGGTCTTTTTTCCGGAAGGCAGCATCAGTTGAGAAAAAAGCACTTCGCCCAACTGTTTGGGTGACTGTATGTTAAATTCACGTCCTGCATGCTTCCAGATGCTTTCCTGCAATGCGGCAATACCGGCATTGAGATTCACACCGAAATCGTGCATTGCTTTTCTGTCAACGGTGAAGCCTTGATGCTCCATATCAGCTAAGCAGGCACAAAGCGGCATTTCAGCAGAAAAGTACAGCTCTTCCATTCCCTGCTCCTGCAGCTTTTCAAGCAGCACATCCCGCAAAAGCCAAATTGCCTCAGCCCCAGTGAGCTCCCTGCCCAAATAGCACGCTGTAATCCGTTCCAGACTGTAATCGCTTCCCGTTGCGTCAAGCATATACGCAGCCAGAGCCGTGTCAAAGGAAAAGCCATCCGTGGACAGTCCCTCTTCCAGAATCAGCCGCATCAAATCCTTGGCGTTGTGGGCAAGCTTCTCTGTTTTCTCGCTGAAAAGTGTGCGCAGCAGCACATTGTATCGATCCCCGCTCTGGGCCCATGCGGCTGTGTACACCGTCTTCCCGTCGCAGATTTCGAGTCGTTCCATGCCTTCCAAAGGATATACGGAAAGCAGCTTGGCATTCTCCAAGGCCGACATCAAGTGGGCATAATCGCTCTCCCCCATCACGTCCAGGCGATCCATACCGCTTTGCTGCAACGTCTTCTGTTGGTCATGGGGCTGTTCAAGACCCCAGCGCTCAATAAACTTTTGAAAGCCCAGGCGCCGCAGAAAGCCGTACAGGGCCGGCGTGTAGCTTCGATCCCACCGGTTCTCTTCTGGCACGAAATGAAGCGGCAGTTCTCTCAGAATTGTTGCCAGCCAATAGGACATGCGGGCACTCTCTTCACCGGCCGCAAGCTTTGTGCGAATTCCGGGCTTGATCTCAAGGGTGTCAAGCTCCCGATAAATCGCATCGATGCTACCATAGCGTCGCAGCAAATCCAAAGCTGTCTTTTCTCCAATGCCCGGCACGCCTGGAATATTGTCCGAGGCATCCCCCATCAGGGCTTTCAGATCGATCATGTGCTTTGGGGCAAAGCCATACTCCTCCTGAAAGCGCTCCGGTGTGTACAGGATGGTCTCAGACTGTCCCATGCGGCTTTTGACATTGCAAACACTGGTATGCTCCGTCACAAGTTGAAGACTGTCCTTATCCCCGGTGACAATCACACAGTCCCAACCATCACGCTCACAGGCTGCAGCAACAGCTCCCAGGATATCGTCCGCTTCGTAGCCCTCCAGCTCATAACGCCGAATCCCCATATCGTCCAGCAGCTCTTTGAGAAGCGGCATCTGGACAGCCAAATCTTCCGGCATCGGCTTGCGCTGCGCCTTATAGCCATCGTAACGCTGATGGCGAAAGGTAGGCGCTTTCATGTCAAAACTGACGCACAGCGCGTCTGGATTCTGTTCCTCCAACAGCCGCTGCAGAATCGAGATAAAGCCATACACCGCATTGGTAGGTGTGCCGTCCGGGGCATTCAAGGGACGAACGCCGTAAAAGGCGCGATTTACAATGCTGTTCCCATCCAGGATCATCAGTTTCATAGAACGTCCTCACTTCACACCGCGCAGACGGATGATCTCATCCCGCAGTTGGGCGGCGATTTCATACTCCAGCATCTGTGCAGCCTTGTGCATCTTGCTTTCCAATTGTTGAATCAGCTCTCGGCGCTCCCGTTCGGTCATTTTTACGCCGTCAGCTCGCGCCTGGGTGCTGGTATCGGTCGAAATCTCGATCAAATCCCGCACACTCTTCACGATCGTTTTGGGCACGATCCCTCTTGCTTCATTGTAAGCCTGCTGCTTGGCACGGCGCCGATTGGTCTCTTGAATGCAGGCTTGCATGGAAGGCGTCACCGTATCGGCGTACATGATCACCTTGCTGTCGGCGTTGCGCGCCGCACGACCGACGGTCTGGATCAGGCTGGTCTCGCTGCGGAGGAATCCTTCTTTATCCGCATCCAGGATCGCCACAAGCCCTACCTCCGGAATATCCAGGCCCTCCCGCAGCAAATTGATTCCCACCAAAACGTCAAACTCACCCAAACGCAGATCCCGGATGATTTCCATGCGCTCAATCGTCCCGATATCGTGATGCATATAGCGGCAACGAATGCCAGCGCCTGTAAAATACGCGGAAAGATCCTCCGCCATTTTCTTGGTCAGGGTAGTAATCAGGCTTCTCTGTTGTTTCTGGATCTTCTCGTTGATTTCTCCCATCAAATCGTCAATCTGCCCCTCAATGGGTCGCACAAAAATCTCAGGGTCCAGCAGTCCGGTGGGGCGAATGATCTGCTCCACCAGCTGCCCTGCCCGCTCCCGCTCATATTCGCCGGGCGTAGCGGAAACATAGATGCGCTGGTGAATACGCTGGTTAAATTCTTCAAATTTCAGCGGACGGTTATCATAGGCAGACGGCAGACGGAAGCCGAAGTTTACCAGGGATTCTTTTCTTGCCCGGTCTCCCCGATACATTGCTCTGACCTGGGGCAGCGTCACATGGCTCTCGTCCACAAACAGCAGAAAGTCCTTCGGGAAATAATCCAGCAAAGTCATCGGCGGACTTCCCGGCACTCTGTTGGAGATGACGCGGGAATAATTCTCGATCCCGGAGCAATATCCCAACTCCAGCATCATCTCTATGTCGTAATCCGTGCGTTGTCGAATCCGCTGAGCTTCCAAAAGCTTATTGTTTTGCTCAAAATACCGCACCCGCTCGTCACATTCCGCCCGGATTCGTTCAATGGCGGCAGCCATTTTTTCTTTTGTCGTCACATAGTGACTGGCCGGATAGATGGCCGCGTGGTTCAAGTACCGGGTCGCGGTGCCGGTCACTACATTCACTTCGCTGATCCGGTCGATCTCATCGCCAAAAAACTCGACACGGATCGCACGGTCATGGGAATATGCCGGAAAAATCTCCACCGTGTCGCCTCGCACTCGAAACATATTGCGCTCAAAGGCGATATCGTTGCGCTCATAACGAATCTCGATGAGCTTGCGCAGCAGCTCACTTATGTCCCTCGTCTGCCCGGGCCGGAGCGAAATCACCATGTTGGCGTAGTCAATGGGATCCCCCAAGCCGTATATACAGGACACGGAAGATACAACAATCACGTCACGCCGCTCAAAAAGACTGGATGTGGCGCTGTGCCGAAGCCTCTCAATTTCATCGTTGATGGAGCAGTCTTTCTCAATGAAAGTATCCGTGTGCGGGATATAGGCTTCCGGCTGGTAGTAGTCGTAATAGGAAACGAAATACTCAACCGCGTTTTCTGGAAAGAACTCCTTAAACTCGCTGCATAGCTGCGCAGCCAGCGTTTTGTTATGGGCCAGAACCAGAGCCGGACGGTTCAGCCGGGCGATCACATTGGCCATGGTAAAGGTCTTTCCAGAACCGGTAACCCCCAGAAGCACCTGCTCGTCAATTCCGTTTTCAATTGCGCTCACCAGGCTTTCAATCGCCTGCGGCTGATCTCCGGTTGCCTGGAAGTCGGAGACAAGTTTAAACTGATCCATGACCGCATCTCCATCGCATTCGTTGTTCGGATATTGTATCATATTTACAGGCAAATCACAAGCCAGCGAAGCAAATCTCAGCTTGGGCAGAAGACACTTAAAAAAAGAAAACTACCCGGAGTGTTTGGCTTCTTCCGGACAGTTGGATCTCACGCAGTATAAAGTTGTGTTTATAATTCAGAATCTTCTGCCTGTCAAAAAATCCATTGTACTTCCACACCTATATATCAATCATCATAACCGTATCCTTGCAGCTTGTCCCTGCAAGAAATAGCAGGGACAAGCTACGATTATCAATTCTCTAAATATGCAGCCGCAGCCGATAACATCAGCGCGACGTCGGCCCGTGTCAGTGGCTGCTCTGACCGTCCGACTTCCCCGCTCAGTTCCGTTTCCTTTTCTCGAAAGCACGCCTGTGTCAATCGAAGATCCAGGCGCTCATATCCTGGCAGGAAACTGACATTGCGCAGCTGCAGTACCCGCTCCAAATAGGCAGCCGCCTGGGCATAACTAAGGATCTCATCTCCGTCAAATCGCGTCCCTTCATTCTCCGCGAAGCCCTGATAGATCCCATGCATTGCAGCTGTGCTGGCATAGACCTTTTGCCAACTCGGAATCTTCTCATCGTCCTGGTATCCCGTCTTCCAGACGCCAAGATACCGAGGTTTTCCAATCAGCTTCATGCACATACTCAGAAATTCTCCCCGGGTGACCGTCTCTCCAGGCTCAAAGCAATACGTCCCGCATATCTGCCGTCCTGTGAACAGCCCAAGCTCACTGAGGACAACTGCCGGATATTCCAATCCATTCCCCTGCAAATCTGCGTAACGGATCTCCTTTTTCTGCCGCATAATCCGGATGATGACGGTCGCCTCCTGGGATTGCTTTCCTTCATCGTCAATCGCTCTATATCCGAAATAGTCCAAGCCTTTCTTATTGGCTTGAGGCGTATAGGTAAAAGCTCCATCCTCCGAGAGCGACAGCGCTCCCTTCACTGGCTGTGTCGTTATCTGAAACCGCACAGACCCGCCATCCGGATCGAATGCAGAGAGCATTCCGCTGGTGCTGACCTTGCAATAGGTCTTCAATTCAAGATTCTCTGCAATTGGCGCGCTGTCTGATGCCAGCGCCAAGTGAGGAAACGTAAGCAGCATCGTGGAAATCAGCAAAATAGAGCAAAATGTCATAATAAGCTTTTTCATGAAAACCTCCTTTCGTTCCCGCTTATTTTGGCTTGCTCATCCTCCTTTATGCAAATATGGCTGGACTTTCCGCTTGCCTGTATGTTACAATGAACAAAATATGTGAGAGGAGATTTTTCATGCCCCTGACTGCGACTGCTCTTTGGCTGAACACTGCGTTTTCCGGCTTTGATCAGGCTGTTACCTCCAGCATCCATCACCTGTATGAACTTGCCGGCTCGGTCATGACGCCCTTTATGGAACTGATCTCCCTGATGGGAAAAGGAGGAATCTTTTTAATCCTGCTTTCACTTTGTCTCATTCTGTTTCATAAAACGCGCCGCTTTGGCACGGCCATGCTCCTGGGGCTTGCAATCGGCGCGCTCGCTGTCAACCTCATTCTCAAGGTTGTAATCGCTCGGCCTCGCCCTTATGCCGATATCCAAGGTTTCTTCTATCCACTCTGGGTCTTGATGGGACAACATATGGAGAGCGACATGAGCTTCCCTTCCGGACATACAAACGCAGCGTTTGCCGCCATGGTTCCTCTGTTTTTGCTGGGTGACAAACGCAAAAGCTGGCTGGCTCTGGTTTTCGCCGTTCTCATGGGGATTTCCCGAATTTACCTGGTGGTTCACTATCCTACGGACGTAATTGGCGGTTTGATTACCGGAACCATCGCCGGTATGATCGGCACACTGATCGCCATCAATCTTCCCAGTCCCTGGTATCGATGGGACCTCAAAAAAAGAAAGGATAAAGAGACGTCATGTTCGGATTTGGCAAGCTGAGATTTCGCGGCGTTGATAAAAAAACCGTCCATAACCCGGCGTATAGCGATGACTACAACAACGCCGAAGTGATCGGTCGGGTTCGGCTCGGTTCCCTCTGCCTGTACTACAGCGATCTGGGGCGGAAGCACTATGTGCCCTATGAGCATATTGACCGCAGTTTTACCCGCATCAGCGAGTGTCAGCCGGACGACAGCCCAGCTTATTACTATTATCGCCTGATTTTGGTCCACGGAGATCAAGAATTCGCCAATCTCATTTTCAACAAGGAAGAGGATGTGGATCGCATCCATGCCCGCCTAAAGGAGATTCGCCCGGAAATCAAATATGGCTACATCCCGCCGGCTGACGGAAAGCGCAGACGCTTTTCCTGAAACACGCAAAATGAGAAGGAGCAGATGCTATCTGCTCCTTCTCATTTTTGCAGGCGATGGATCAAATCCTCATCGGCAGCTACGGTGATGGTTTTATACTCGGTGTACACGACTTTCCCCGGTAACGCGCCTGCTGGCTTCCGCACGAAGCGAACCATTGTGTAATCCACCGGAAGCTTCCCGCTATCCCGTCCCTGGGAATAGTAGGCGGCAATACACGCTGCCTGATACAGCGAGCGTTCCGGCGGCTCCAGATCTTCGCAGCGCAGGATCACATGGCTGCCATGAACCTTCTGGGTATGCAGCCAATAGTCCGTTCTTCGCGCAGTCTTCAGCGTCAGCTCATCGTTTTGGAGATTGCTTCGCCCCACCAAAATCTCAAGTCCGTCATCAGAAAGGAAGCGGCGCGGTGCCTGCGCCTTGCTCTTATCCTGCTTGCCTCGTTGTTTTTTCTGACGCAGTACGCCGGTTTCCAAAAGCTCCCTGCGGATATCCCTCAGATCCTTTTCCGTCTCCGCTCGCTCAAGTGCCTCCAAAACGCTGTTGAGATATTCCAGTTGCTGTTCCCCTTGGGCAATCAGCTCGGTCAGATGATATTCCGCCGTTTTCAGCTTGTTATACTCCTTGTACAGCGCTGCCGCGTTCTGCTGCGGCGTCTTCATGGGATCCAGCGGAATCCGAATCTCCGGACAACCCGGCTGGGCATAGTCCTCGCAGAGCAGGCACGCCTCCCCTTTTTGAAGGCGATATAGATTGGCTGTGATCAGCTCCGCTCGATGGCGCACATCTTCGCGTCCCTCTGTGCGTGCCAGATCCGCACGTTGTCCCACCAGCTTTCTGGCTTGACGGTCCCGGGCGCTTTTCACACTGCGCAGCAGTTCCTGACTTCTGCGCCGCTGCTGCTCCGCCCGATCTCGCTGGGAGTAAAACTCATCCAGCAAAGAGGAAAAGCTCTCATATTGCCGGCATTGTACCGCTGCGCCATATTGGGAAACAGACAGGAAGCTAAAATCCATCGGCTTGCCGTCCCGCAGCAGCATATAAGGCGCAAGCTCGCCCCGATCCACACACTCAGCCAGGGCATCCATCTGCGCTCCGAGCTGCTGTGCATCTCCGTGGCAGCGGGTGACCAGTTCCCGGCAGATCAGAGGCGACAGTCCGGAAAATTGTGCCAGCAGCCACCGATCCAGCTCTTGCTCTCCATCCCAGCCCTTAAGGATTTGTTGCCGCTCATCTGGACCGAGTGTCAGGAAATCCGGTTTATTCTGTTTTGGCGGCATCCGGTAAATCATTCCCGGCAGCAGCCGTCGGGCATTGTCTCCCGCCCAGTCCACACGCCGCATACAGTCCAGAATCCGTCCGTCTTCCCCCACCAGAATCACGTTGGAATTACGGCCGATCATCTCCACAATCAGCTGTTTGCGATCATGGACACCCAGCTCATTGCTGGTGTCCAAGTCCAGAATCATCATCCTCTCGTGATCCGGCTGGATTACTGACAAGATACGCGCCCCTATCAGATGCTTACGCAGCAGCATGCAGAACATAGGAGGCTCCGCGGGGTTTTCAAAAGTGCTGTGACTCAGGTGGGCTCTTGCGTTCCCCGTTCCGGCCGCAATCAGTAGCCGAAGATTTTCGCAGTTTGCGCGCAAAGAAAGCAGCAGCATGTCCCGTTCCGGCTGCTGCACCTTGTCGATCCGTCCGTTCGCGATTCGTGTTTGCAGTTCCTGCGCCAGCGCGCCGATACAAATGGCGTCTAAAGGCATGATCAGTTTTCCTCCATAATGGCCGAAAACAGCTCCTGCACCCGCTCTCTCTTCCCTTGCAGATACAGCCAGCCAAACAAGGCTTCCAGCCCTGTCGCCGCGTGATAATCCTTCACAGCAGCATTGTGCGGCACAGAATGCACATGGGCATTCCGTCCGCGCTTGTACAGGGCAAGCTCCTCAGGCGTCAGCAGCGGCAGGATCTTCACCACAGCCTTTGCCTGAGCCGGAGCTTTCACGTAAGACACCGCCAGCTTATGCATCTGGGTTGCGACAGAGTGCCCCTCTATGCAAAGCTTGCTGCGAATCAGCAGCTCATATACTGCGTCCCCCACATGGGCCAGGCCCAGCATGCTGATC
>CACZSJ010000203.1 GCA_902783825.1 Oscillospiraceae bacterium
CAATGGCCGCAGCAGCCTCCACACAGGGCACTGCACGGGGTACAATGCAAGGATCGTGCCGCCCGACAATCTGCAGCTTTTCAGGCTTCAGGGTCCGAAGATCAACGCTCTCCTGCTCCCTGGCAATGGAGGGCGTGGGCTTAAACGCCACTCGAAAAACCAACGGCATGCCGTTGCTGATACCTCCCAGAATACCGCCGCTGTGATTTGTTCGAGTTCGGATCTGCCCGTCCTCGACCACGAAAGCATCGTTATGCTCACTGCCGCGAAGAGCCGCCGCAGCAAAGCCATCACCAAATTCCAGACCCTTCACGGCGGGAATGCCAAATACCAGAGAAGCGATGCGGTTTTCCATGCCATCAAACATCGGATCCCCCAGACCAGCCGGAAGACCCAGCACCACACATTCCACTACTCCGCCTACGGAATCTCCCTCCGCCTTCACCTGGGCAATCAGCGCCTGCATCTGCTCGCCGCGTGCATCGCTGACCACCGGGAAGGGTTTGTCCCCGGTAGGAGCTGTAAGCAGTCCCTCATCCGCAATGCCACCGATGGAGGCAATGCGCGAGAGTACTTGAATGCCTTCTCTCTCCAACAGCTGCAGACAAATACCGCCGGCGATGCACAGAGGCGCGGTCAAACGACCGGAGAAATGTCCGCCGCCGGCCGCGTCATGAGCGCCATGGTATTTGACCGCCGCCGTGTAATCCGCGTGCCCCGGACGCGGGATCTGCGAAAACGCTGTATAATCTCCGGAGCGGGCATCGGCGTTGCGAATCAGCGCCGTCAGCGGAGCCCCGCAGGTACGCTTGCCCACCATACCGGAAACAAATTCCGGCTGATCCGGCTCTTGGCGCTGGGTGCTGTAGGCGTTTCTCCCCGGCGCCCGGCGCTGTAGAAAGCGCTGCAGCCGCTCCAGATCCAACGCTTCCCCCGCCGGGATACCTTCCAGCGTCATGCCGATTGCGGCGGAATGAGACTGTCCGAATATGTGCAAATGCAGGTTTTCTCCATAGCTGCTGCTCATGGCTCTCCTCCTGTCAATTGTTCAAAGTCCTCCCAAAAGCGGGGGTATGATTTTTCCACGCATTCCGCGCCGAGAACGCTTACCGCTTGATCGCACACGCAGGCCGCCACCGCCGCCGACATGGCGATGCGGTGATCGCCGCAGGAATCTGCAAGGCCACCGCGCAAGTGCGGCTGACCAGAAATCCGCAGTCCGTCCTCCCGTTCTTCCACCCGCGCACCAAGCCCCTCCAGCAATTGCGCCGTGCTGCGCAGTCGATCAGATTCTTTGAGCCGTAGGCGAGCTGCGTTGACGACCTGCGTTTCTCCTTGTGCCACCGCAGCCACTACGCACAATACGGGAATCAGATCCGGAATGGGCGCGGCGTCAATGATTATGGCGCGCAAGCTCCCTCGTCGGGCCAAAATCCCATTTTCCTCCTGGATAAGCTCCGCGCCAAAGTCACGCAGCAGCTTGAGAATTGCCTTATCTCCCTGTACCGTGTCCGGCGAAAGTCCTTCCACCCATATGCCTTGCTGGGACAAAGCGCCCATGCACAGGAAGAATGCCGCGCTGGAATAGTCGGATTCCACTTGCACACTGCTTGGCAGCTTGGCTCTCTGGTTTCCGGGAATCCGGTAAATCCCAACATTTTCTTCCAGACGCAGGCCGGACATGTTCAGCACCTGCCGGGTCATCTCCACATAGGACGCCGACTCCAGCTTGCCCTCAACAACAAGACTGCTGTCTGCCCGCAGAATAGGCAAGGCCATCAGAAGTCCGGAAATGTATTGGGAAGAGATATTCCCAGGCAGCACATAATCGCCTGGCCTCAATTGCCCGCTGCAAAATAAACGATCACCCTCCTGGCGAATCTGCATCCCATGCGCGCGCAACTGTTCATCCAACGGCAGCAGGGGCCGTAGCGGCAAGCGCCCCTCCATTTGAAACACCGCCTCTGCACCCAATGCGCCCACCAGCGGCAGTAGGAAACGCAGCGTTGAGCCGCTCTCTCCGCAGGGCAGGATGCAGCAGCCATCCGGGATCTTTTCAATCGGTTTCACCCGGATCTCCCCCGTCTTGGAAGCATCGACCTCCCCTCCCAGGGATACCAGGCAGTCAATGGTCGCCTGGATATCCCGTGAGATACCGTCACACAGAAGCTGAACCGGCTCCCGCCCCAGGGCAGCGCAAATCAAAAGGCGATGCGCCTGGGACTTGGAGGAAGGAACCCGTACGCGTCCGAACCGACATCCGGGTGCAATGCTTCGCTTCATTCCTCACCCTCCTGTATTATCCAGTCGCCTATCTCCTCTATGCCAAGAGGAAGGATCTTGCAGCGGCCTATCTTTTCCGGGACGATCAGATGAAGCGTATTTCCCTCCATCTTTTTGTCGGCATATATCGCCTGCAGCAACGAGTTATGTGAATAGGGCGCCTCAGTTGGCAGTCCGTACTGCGTCAGAATTTCAAGCAAACGTCGCAGCGTTTCTTGGCTGCAAAAGCCCTTGCGCAGAGCAGCACGGGTAACCATCACCATGCCGATCGCCACCGCGTGTCCGTGCAGGATAGTAAAACCGCTGCAAGCCTCAACTGCATGGCCGAAGGTGTGGCCAAGGTTCAACAGTCGTCGTTTTCCACGGTCGTATTCATCCTCCTCAACGATATCGCGCTTTTTTTCCACGCAGCGCTGAATGACTTCTTCCAATTGGTCGCGAATCTCTATCCGTCGAAGCCTCTCAAAAAAGGCTTCGTCGTTCAAAACCGCATATTTGATCACCTCGGCGCAGCCGCAGCGATACTCCTCCTCTGGCAAGGTTTTCTGCAGCAGCGGATCGCACAGCACCAGATGAGGCTGATAAAAGCATCCCACCTGATTTTTTCCGCTTTCCAGATTCAAAGCCGTTTTGCCACCCACAGATGAATCTACCGCTGCCAGCAACGTTGTGGGCACCTGTACAAAACCCATACCGCGCTGATAAGTCGCAGCCGCAAAGCCGGTCAAATCTCCCGTCACGCCGCCGCCCAAAGCGACCAACACATCGCTGCGAGTAAGGCGGTTTTCCGCCAGAAACTGCAGCAATCTGCCATACTCCGCAAGACTCTTGGATTCCTCTCCTGGCTTGATGACAAAGCACAGCACACGAAAGCCGACCGCCTCCAAAGACGCCCGCGCACGCTGGCCGTACAGGGAGAACACGTTTTCCCCCGCAACAAGCGCCGCTGTCCTGGCCATGCTGATGGCGCGAACCTGCGTACCCAACTCATCCAGGAGGCCGGGGCCGATTAACACCTGGTACTCTTGTGATGCGCTCACCGGTATGGCAATCATGCGCCGTCCACCTCCTCTTTGCGGCGTTTCCCCTCTTCCAACAATTGAATCAGGCGGGCGCGGTCATCCTCTTCCATGGCGTCCCGGTACTGCCTCAGATTCTCCATAAACAAATCAAGTTCATGCAGCAGGCAGTCCTTGTTCTCCAAAAACAGTTCCGCCCACATTTGGGGATTGAGCCAAGCCACACGGGTCATATCTTTATAACTGCCTGCGGAAAAGCCTTTATGTGCCCCTGCAGTAGGGCTCTTAATATAGGCATTAGAAACCACGTGCGCCATTTGTGAAGTAAAGGCAATCATTTCATCGTGCCGCTCTGCCGTTGTGACAGAAATACTGCGAAAGCCGGCGGGCGCCAGCAGGGTTTTGATCCGATCCAGCAGCGTGATATCATCAAACCGCGGCGGGACAATCACCATGGGCGCACCGTAAAACAGATCGGCTCTGGCATACTTAAAGCCTGAATATTGGGTGCCAGCCATAGGGTGGCCACCTACATAGGTGAAGCCGCAGCGTTCCGCAATCGGAAAACAAGCGGCACAGACCAAGCGTTTCGTACCACAGCAGTCAATCACGATAGGCTTTTCTCCAATGGCGTTGCCGAACTTCTCCAGAAACGCAATGGCTGCCTGAGGATATACGGCCACCAAAATCAAATCACAAGACGAAATATTCTCTTGCGTCAGCTCCCCATCCACAGCCCCGCTGAGCATGGCGAAATCCAGAGTCGAACGGCTGCGGTTGATCGCCAACACCTGATGCCCCTCCAGCTTGTACGCCTTTGCCAGAGAGCCACCGATGAGGCCTAATCCAACGATTCCGACTCTCATATCATAAGCTCCCGTATGTCACGCACTTTTCGGGCCAGCGCGTCGTATTCATCCGGACGCAGCGACTGCGCCCCATCACACATCGCGTGAATCGGGTCATTGTGTACCTCAATCATCAGTCCGTCAGCGCCGGCCGCCGTTGCGGCCAGCGCCATGGAGGGCACCAGCCTGGCAATGCCGGTAGCGTGGCTGGGATCCACCAGGATCGGCAAGTGGCTCAACTCCTGCAGCATGGGAACAGCCGCCAGATCCAGGGTATTGCGGGTATAATCGTCAAAGGTGCGTATCCCCCGCTCACAGAGCATAACCCTCTCGTTTCCGCTGGCCATGATGTACTCCGCGCTCATCAGAAGCTCCTTGAGGGTATTTGCCAGACCGCGTTTGAGGAGAATCGGCTTGTCAACATGTCCCAGCTCGCGCAGAAGATCATAGTTTTGCATGTTACGGGCGCCAACCTGAATCACATCTACGTCAGCAAACAAGTCCAGATCCATGATGTTCATCAGCTCCGTCACGAAGGGCAGCCCGGTTTCTGCCCGTGCAATTTTCAACAGTTCAAGGCCGGGGGCTCCCAGGCCGGCAAAATCATAGGGAGAGGTGCGCGGTTTAAAGGCGCCGCCTCGCAAAAGATCCGCGCCGGATGCCTTCACTGCCCGGGCGACCGCTACGATCTGCTCTTCGCTCTCTACGGAGCAGGGCCCCGCAATCATGGCGAAGTTGCCGCCGCCGATTTTCACGCCTCCTGCTTCCACCACCAGATCCTCAGGGTGGAACTTGCGGTTGCAAAACTTAAACGGTTCCGTTACTCGCTTAACAGAATCTACGATCTCCAGACTTTCCACCAGATCCATATCCACGCTGCTGGTGTCGCCCACCAGTCCCAGGACAGTCTGAAATTCGCCGTCGGACACGTGAATGCGCAAGCCCAGATTCTGCAGCCAGGAAATCAGCTGCTTCTTTTTATCCGGCGTAACGCCATGCTTTAAAACCACAATCATAACGATACCTCTCTTTTCGCGTGCAATGGAATAAAAAATAAAGCCGCACAGGCGTAACCTGTGCAGCACGAAAGCATCAATCCGCTACTTTTTTGCACCACAAATTACCCTTACCGTTGTGTCACAGTAAAGCAATAATATGCGGTAAAAAAGCAAGCCTTCATTGAAATCTCCTATCTTTCTTTAACACTGTAAAACACTATAAGCGTTTCCCCCTCCCTTGTCAAGCATAAAAACAGAAAAACTTTCTTTGCGCTCTTAAAACAACGAAACAAAATGGCGAAAACGTTAACTAAGCCACTCCCGCAGCAGCTCCACCGCTCGACGTTCCAGACGGGAAATCTGCACCTGTGAAACTCGCAGCACACGGGCACAGTTCTGCTGGGTCATCCCATGATAATAGCGCAGCGCTACCACCTGGCGCTCCCGCTCGGGCAGATTTTCGATCACCGCCCGCAGGGCCACGTGTTCCACCATTCGTTCCTCGGTTCCGTGATCACTGAGGACATGTTCCAGCGTGAATCCGCCTTCTCCTGTCTCTCTCTGCAGGCTCTCTGCCGGGCCTGTGGCAGCCTCAGCAAAGGCAATATCCTCTGCAGTCAGCCCTGTTTCCTGAGCAAGTTCCGTAACGGTAGGTTCCCGGCCGATCCGCTGCTCCAGAGCATTGCGTGCCGCACGTACCTGTGCCGCCTGCTCTTTGATCCCTCTGCTGACTTTGATGGTGCCGTCATCCCGCAGAAAACGACGGATCTCTCCCGAGATCTTCGGCACCGCATAGGTGGAAAAGCGAGTGCCATAGCTTTCATCAAAACCCTCAATGGCCTTCAGAAAGCCGAGACAGCCCAGCTGATACAGGTCTTCCGGGTCAGAGCCGCGGCCAAAATAGCGTCTGGCAACACTCCAGATTAGCCCCGCGTTCTCTTCCACCAGCCTGCCTGCCGCCTCGCGGTCTCCCTTTTGGGCTGCTCGTATCTGCCCGTATAGCTCCTCGTTCATCCGCGTGTTCTGCGCGGGCGCACCGTTCGCAGCAGTACAACCGTTGTTCCTTTACCAGGTGTTGATCGTACCCGCAGCTTGTCCATAAAACTCTCCATTATCGTAAAGCCCATGCCGCTGCGGTCTGCTCCGCCTGTGCTGTAGAGAGGTTTGAGGGCCTGCTCCACATTTTCAATGCCTCTGCCCCAGTCTCGCACCATGATTTCCAGCTGTCCGTCCTTAAGAATCCGCATCCGCATGGCGATTTTGCCGATCTCATTGGGGTAGGCATGAACAATACAATTTGTTACTGCTTCTGAGACGGCCGTCTTGATATCGCCCAGTTCCTCCAGAGTCGGATCCAAGCGGGCAGCGAAGGCCGCCGCCGCGGTACGGGCAAAGGCTTCGTTGCTGCTGAGGCTGGGAAATTCCATCTTTATGTAGTTATGTGCTTTCATCTGTCCCTCCTATCTGCTGATGGCCACCGGCACCAGCCTGTCAATTCCCGAGGCATCGATTACCCTGCGCGGCTGCCCGTTGGGATTCTCAATCCACACTCTACCCCCGGTATCCTTCAGCCTTCTATCGATGCGTGCAATGACGGCTATCCCCGATGAATCCATAAAGCTAAGTCCGGACAGTTCTATCGCGCAGTCACGCGGCATATACTCGTCCAATAGCTGATCAATGAGCGTCACGGCGCTGCGTGCCTCATGATGATCCAGCTCGCCGGACAGATAGAGTGTGAGCCTGCCGGCGGCAAACGCTGTGCTGATGTTCATTTTGCTCCCCCTTGTTGAAAAAAATAGCGCTGCATGCCGGATGCATGCAGCGCTATTTTATTTGATTTTCTTTGTAAATTCTGTCGAACTCGCTTATTTCCCCAGATTCTCCAAGCTGGAACGAAGATTTTCCAGCAAGGCCTCCAGCTTTGCCTTCTTCTCCCGCTCAAGATTAACCACATTTTCCGGTGCGCGGGTTACAAAGTTCTCGTTGGCCAGCTTAGCGATCTGCGCGGCAAGCTGTTTTTCCGCATTGGTCAGTTCCTTCTGGATCCGCTCCTTTTCTTTCTCCAGATCCACCAGTTCCGCCATAGGCATAAACATTCGGGCGTTATCCGTGACCACGGAAACCATGCCTTCGCTTCCTGCAGGCGGCACATCTACAACGCTCACTTCACTGGCATAGGCCAGCTTCTTAATATAGCTGACGCCTGCCTCAAATGCTTCCTTTTTATCAGTGGCGATAATCAGATGCGCCTTGCGAGAAGGCGGCACGTTCATGTCGCTACGCCGCGCCCGGACAGCCTTAATCGCGGCCATGACCATTTCAAAGCGCTGTTCATCCTCCGGGTAGTTGAGCTCGGCCGACCACTCCGGATACCGCTCGATCATCAGCGCCTCACCCTCGTGGGGTAGCGCCTGCCAGATTTCTTCGGTGATGAAAGGCATGAAGGGATGCACAAGCTTCAGAATTTCCGTCAGCACATACAGCAAAACCTTCTGGGCTGAAAGCTTTTCGGCCTCGTCTTCCCCGGTCAGTCTGGGCTTGGTCAGTTCAATATACCAATCACAAAAGCTGTCCCAAATAAAGTCGTAAATCTTGCCTGCTGCTACGCCCAACTCAAAGCTGTCCATATTGTCGCAGACCTCTTTGACCACGTCATTGAGCTTGGACAGGATCCACTTATCCTCAATCTGCAACTGCTCAGGCAGCTCATTTTTGTCAATCGTCAGATTCATCATCACAAAACGGCTGGCGTTCCACAGCTTGTTGCAGAAGTTGCGCATGGCTTCGCATTTCTCCACATAAAAACGCATGTCGTTACCCGGAGAATTGCCGGTGATAAGATTATATCGCAGCGCATCCGCGCCGTATTTCTCCACGATCTCCAGAGGGTCGATTCCGTTACCCAAAGACTTGGACATCTTGCGTCCCTGGCTGTCGCGAACGATACCGTGGATGAAGACCGTGTAGAAAGGCTCCTCTTTCATCTGCTCCATAGCGGAGAAGATCATGCGCGCAACCCAGAAAAAGATGATGTCGTAGCCAGTGACCATGACGGTAGTGGGATACCAATAGTCCAGCGTCTCGGTTTTGTCGGGCCATCCCATGGTAGAAAAGGGCCACAGCGCCGAAGAAAACCAGGTATCCAACACATCCTCTTCCCGATAGATATTCTTGCTGTGACAGCTTTCGCATTCACAGGCGTCCTGTCGAGAAACGGTGATATGACCGCAGTCCTCACAGTACCAGGCTGGAATCTGATGCCCCCACCAGAGCTGTCGGGAAATGCACCAGTCGTGGACGTTCTCCATCCAGTTAAGGTAAATCTTCGTGAAGCGCTCCGGCACAAATTTAACCCGGCCATCCTTGACCACGTCAATAGCCGCTTTGGCCAAAGGCTCCATTTTGACAAACCACTGGGGGCTGGTCAAGGGTTCCACCACGGTACCGCAGCGATAGCAGCAGCCCACATTGTGGTTGTGGGGTTCCACCTTCACCAGGTAGCCCTGCTCTTCCAGATCGGCCACAATGGCTTTGCGAGCCTCATAACGATCCATACCGTTATACTTGCCGCCGTTGATGATCTTCGCATCCTCGTCAATGCACTGAATCTGCTCCAGATTGTGGCGCAGACCGACCTCGTAGTCGTTGGGATCGTGGCAGGGCGTCATCTTCACAGCGCCAGTACCAAACCCCAGCTCCACATAATCGTCCGCCACAATGGGAAGCCGGCGGCCCACCAAAGGCAAGATGGCGTTCTTTCCCACCAAATGGGCATAGCGCTCATCCTCGGGATGAACAGCGACGCCGGAGTCGCCCAGCATGGTTTCGGGCCGGGTGGTGGCAATGATAAACTCCTCATCGGAGTTCTCAATGGGATAGCGGATGTGCCAGAAACTGCCGGGCATATCCTTGTACTCCACTTCCGCGTCACTCAGCGCCGTGCGGCAATGGGGACACCAGTTGATAATGCGGCTGCCTTTGTAAATGAGGCCCTTGTCGTAGAGCTCGCAGAAAGCCTCACGCACGGCCTTGGCACAGGTCTCGTCCATGGTAAAACGGTTGCGATCCCAGTCGCAGGAGACGCCCATGCTCTTCTGCTGTTCCACGATACGGTCGCCAAACTTCTGCTTCCAGGCCCAAACTCGATCCAGGAATTGCTCCCGTCCCAGATAGTAGCGGGTCTTTCCCTCTTCCTTGCGCAGCACTTCTTCCACCTTGATCTGTGTGGAGATGCCCGCGTGGTCGACGCCAGGCAGCCAGAGCGCCGCATAGCCCTGCATGCGCTTGTAGCGGGTCAGGATGTCCTGGAGCGTGGCGTCCAGGGCGTGGCCCATGTGCAACTGCCCCGTCACATTGGGGGGCGGCATGACGATGGAGAAGGGCTCCTTCTTTGGGTCAATTACGCCCTTGAAATAGCCGCCCTGCATCCACATGTCGTAAATCTTTTTTTCCACCTTTTGGGGTTCGTACACCTTCGGAAGCTCTTTCATTTGTCTTCCCTCCTTCTAAGAATGGGAAACGCCCTGAGACGTTTCCGTCTCAGGGCGATTAAATAACCGCGGTACCACCTGAATTCCGCATTGCTACGGCACTCTTACGCTCGTTAACGGGAGCGACCCGCCGGGACTACACAGCACGCCTTCACCCCGGGCGCTCAAGGCCGACCTTCTACGGCGCGTCCCGGGAGCTTGCACCACCCGCTCCCTCTCTGCAGGTCCGCTGACCGTATACTCCTGCCTGTCACAGCGCGAAATATGGATGGATTATAGCCGAAAAACCCTGGTTTGTCAACTGGTTGGGGGATTATTATCCGAGACTGGCGATATAATCGCAGGCGCTGAGCGCTGCCACGTTGCCTTCCCCCACTGCCTTGGCCAGCTGAAATGGTTTGCCCGTGCAGTCTCCCGCCGCAAAGACGCCTGGTACATTCGTGGCCATGTGACGATCCACCGCGACACCGCCCTGAACGTACTCCAGCCCTGGAACAAGCTTTGTCACGGAAACCGTGTCTTTGATGATGAACACACAGTCTACCCTATGCTCCTCACCGGCGAATACAAGGGTATCCGCTTTGCTCTCGCCCCGGATCTCATACCTGCCGTTTTTTTCAAAGCGCAGCACCGTGCAGCCGATCCCTTTCAAGAAGTCTGCATCCAGCTTGGCCTCCTCTCCGGCCCCCACCACAGCCACGGTTTTCCCGCGATAAAGCATGCCGTCACAAGTGGCGCAATAGCTGACGCCGCGCCCCAAGTATTCCGCCTCGCCCGGATAGAGCTTTTCCCGGGTAATCCCAGCAGCGAGGATCACGGCTTTGCACATAAAGTAGTCGTTGCCCACAGCCACCCCAAAGCTCTGGCCCATGGGCATCACCGACAGGGCTCGTCCTTCAATCAGTACTGCCTGGCTTTCTTCCAGCTGTCTGCGGAAGATCGCCGTCATCTCTGCGCCGTTCATCGCCGGCAAACCGGGATAATTCGTCACCCACTCCGCCTTATACAGATTGCTGGTTTCCGCCTTGTTGGCCACAACCCCAACGGTTTTCCCGCGATTAAGGCAAGTCAACGCTGCGGACGTCGCCGCCGCGCCACCGCCGATGATCATAACATCAAAAGTATTGGACATTGGATCATCCCCGTTTCTTTTTGTTTTTTCATGCTTTTATTATACGCTGAAAATCATGCCAGCACAAGTGATTTCCCGCCATCATCTTTCCGCCTTCCTCGCAATCTTACCAGTTTCGTATTGTAATCCTGTCTGAAATCGTTTATAATACTCTGCACGATTAACAGAAGAGGTATGCAAAATGGACGAGAATGCCAGAAACTTTATTGAAGCTTTTGTACAGGAGGATTTGTCCGAGGGACAGCGCTTCCACGGAATGCAGGTACATACCCGTTTTCCGCCGGAGCCCAACGGCTACCTGCACATCGGTCACTGCAAGGCTCTGACCATCGATTTCAGCACAGCTGAGCATTTTGGCGGCATCTGCAATCTGCGCATGGATGACACCAATCCTGCCAAGGAAGACACGGAATACGTAGACGCCATCCAGCAGGACATCCACTGGCTGGGCTTTGACTGGGGCGATCGCTTTTTCTACGGTTCGGACTACTTTGAACAGACCTATGCCTACGCGGTGGAACTGATCCAAAAGGGTTTGGCCTACGTCTGTGAGTTGACGCCGGAGCAGTTTAGAGAATACCGTGGCGACACCACACGCCCCGCAGTCAGCCCCTGGCGCGACAGACCTGTTGAAGAAAATCTGGATCTGTTCCGCCGTATGCGCGAAGGGGAATTTGAAGAAGGCCGCTACACGCTGCGGGCCAAAATTGACCTGGCCAGCGGTAACTTCAACATGCGCGATCCCGTCCTGTATCGCATTCGGTATATTGAGCATCATCGCCAGGGCACCAAATGGTGCATATTCCCCATGTACGACTTTGCCCATCCCATCCAGGACGCGCTGGAGGGCATCACCCACTCGCTCTGCTCTCTGGAATACGAAGATCACCGTCCGCTTTACGACTGGGTGGTTTCCAACGTCTCTATTCCCGGTCTGCGTCCCCGTCAGATTGAGTTTGCTCGACTAGGCATCAATTACACGGTCATGTCCAAGCGCAAGCTGCGCCAGCTGGTGGAAGAAAACCGGGTGTCCGGTTGGGACGATCCACGGATGCCTACCCTCTGCGGTCTGCGCCGCCGCGGTTACACTGCCAAAGCCATCCGGGATTTCTGCGAGCGGATCGGCGTTTCCAAGGTCGACTCCACGGTGGACTGGGCGCTGCTGGAAAGCTGCCTGCGTGATGATTTGAACGAGAACGCACAGCGTGTCATGGCAGTTCTCCATCCGCTGAAGCTGACTGTCACCAACTACCCCGAAGGCAAGAGCGAGCTGCTGCCGGTGGAAAACAATCCCCTCAAACCGGAAGCCGGCGTTCGTCAGGTCTCCTTCTCTCGCAATCTCTGGATCGAGGAAGACGACTTTATGGAGATCCCGGCGCCCAAGTACAAACGGATGCATCCGGGGTTTGAGGTCCGGCTCAAGGGCGCGTATCTTGTCACCTGCACCGGCTGTGTAAAGGATGAAACCGGCAAAGTGATCGAAGTGCTCTGCGAGTATGATCCCGAGAGCCGTGGCGGCGACCCGGCCGACGGCCGAAAGGTCAAGGGGGCAACCATCCACTGGGTCGACGCCGACAGCTGCGCCGACGCGGAGGTCCGCCTGTACGACTATCTGTTCAGCGATCCGGACCCGGATGGCCCGGACAAGAACTTCCTGGACGCCCTCAACGCCGAAAGCCTCGTGGTTTTGCAAGGCTGCAAGGTGGAGGAAAGCATGGCTCGTGCTCCGATGCCGGAAGCCGGAAAAAACGCGGAAAGCTATCAGTTTATGCGGCAGGGCTATTTCTGCCTGGATAACCGGGACGCTGCGCCGGGCCGATTGGTCTTTAACCGGGCTGTGGCGCTGAAGGATAGCTTCAAAAAATAGAAGAATTATCGACAGCCAGTAAGCTTTTGTCTAAACACACACCGAATCCCTCTGAAATTCAGGCCAAGTTGTGCATTTTCAACAACTTGGCCTTGACTATTTTCTATTTCCCCGGTATAATTGCGGTAATACAGTATGTGTAAAACTGTATCAACGCAAATAACGAATTCAGGAGGGGAAAACATGAAGAAAGCAGCAAAAAGACTCTTGTTCCTCGCGTGCTTTGGCGGCGTCGCTTATCTGATTGGCAAGCTGTTGCAAAAGAGCGAAGTTCAGGAGAAGCTGTTCGAGGTGCTTGGTGAGGATATCTATCTGGCTGTTCTTGACAAGGTTCGCCTCGGCGGCGACCTGATCATGTGGCCGATTGACTTTGTCAGAGCGCTGCTTCCGTAATCGACGGACGGCAAAACAAAATTTGAAAAAGGGGTAGTTTTATGAACGCGAAATACGAACCTCTATTTACTCCGTTCAAAATCGGAGAAGTAGAAATTCCCAACCGCATCGTACAATGTTCGATGGGCGGCACCACCCTTTTCGGTTGGCTCGAGCCGTCACACTTCGACGTGGAGGCCGCGGACTTCCTGCTCAAGCGCGCCAAGGACGGCGTTGGCCTGGTTCTTCCCGGCATGCAGGTGATTCGGGACACCATGGGCAGAAAATGGCTCGACTCCAACCGGCAGATGTACCGGGTGCTCAAGCCCTACATGGACGAGTACCACAAGACCGGCGGAAAGCTGTTCATCCAGCTGGCTGGCGGCTTCGGCCGCTCGATGGCCGTTACGCCCTGGATGGCCGCTCTCGGCAAGAACGACCTCCTGAACAAGCTGG
>CACZSJ010000204.1 GCA_902783825.1 Oscillospiraceae bacterium
AAGGGCGTGGCCGCTGCCTGCGAGGCGGATATCTACGGGGCGCTGTCCATGTGGATCGGCATGCAGCTGAGCGGCGAGCCCGTCTTCTTCGGCGACCCGGTGGCCATGGACGAGGGTGAGAGCAGCATCACCTACTGGCACTGCGGCGCCGCCGCCTGCAGCCTGGCCCGCAAAGACACGGGCGCTGCGGTGGGCGTACATCCCAATCGCAAGATCGGCCCGGCCATGGACTTCGGCTGCGAAGCCTTCCAGGAGGCCACGATCTTCCGCATCGGCCGCAAGCCGGACGGCAGCTTCCGCTTCTTTATCGCGGAGGGGGCCGTGCTGGACAAGCCCAAGCAGTTTACCGGCACCTCCATTGTGGTCAAGACCGACCGCAGCAGCCGCCAGGTCGTGGAGCAGAGCATCCGCGCCGGCTTTGAGCCCCACTTTGCGGTGGTCAAGGGCCGCCACGCCGAGACCCTGCAGGTGCTGGCTGACATGCTCGGTCTCGAAGTCTGCCGCTACTGAGCCGCATGCACGAGTCCCGACTCCATGCCGTGCTGACGGCGGTGATCGACGTGGTCTGGCTGGGCCTGCTGTGGCTGCTGTGTTCGCTGCCGCTGCTGACGCTGGGCGCCGCCTCCACGGCCCTGTATTACAGCATGGTCAAATGCGTGCGCCATGAGCGCGGGCATGCCACGAGCGCCTTTTTCCGGGCCTTCCGCCAGAATTTCCGGCAGGCCACGCTGCTCTGGCTTGGCTGCCTTGCCGCGCTGGCGCTGGGCCTTGGCGACGTCTACGCCTTTTCCCGCATGGGCGTCGGGCCCGGGGACTTTCTCTACTATTTCAGCCGGCTGCTTCTTTTGCCGGTGCCGCTGCTCTTCCCCTGGCTTTTCGCCTTCCTCTCCCGCTTTGAAAACACCCTGGGCGCGACGCTTCGCTTCGCGCTGGTGCTCGCGCTCCGGCACGCGGGGAAGAGTCTGCTTCTCCTGCTGGAGCTGGCGGCCGGGCTGGCGATCGCCTGGCTGCTGCCGCAGATCGTGCCGCTGCTGCCGGGTCTGCTGTGCCTGTTGATGAGCTTTTCCCTTGAGCCGGCGCTGCGCCCGCTCGCCGAAGGCCAAGGTACCGCAGAGGATTGGTATCGTGAGCCTTGAGGCGCCAGGCGGCCGCTTTCGGGCGGCCGCCCGTCTTTTCATCTTTACTTCCTTACAGGAGGACGCCTATGTTTGTGTTTGACTATCCTGAGCCTGGGACGCTGGAGCTGCGCGCCGGAGAGCGGCTGCTCCTGCGGCACAGCGAGAAAAGCCCGGCTCTTTTTCTCGGCCGCGGCCGGGAAGAGATTCAAATGTACCGGGGAAACTTCACGATCCGGGATCGGGAGGATATGCGCCTGCCGCTGCACTTTCTGGGAGAGCAGGGCGGCTGTCTGCGCTTCGCCCATGCTGAGCTGGCAGGCGAGTATCGCATCCGCATCGCGGAGAAAGGCGGGCTTTTGCATCTGATCGGTGAGGGAGACGACGAGCGCGTCAACCGGCTTTGGCTGCGCCTGCATGCCGAGCCGCAGGAGCATGTCATCGGCGGCGGCGAGCAGTTTTCCGCCTTGGATCTGCGCGGCAGAAGCTATCCCATCTGGACCCGTGAGCAGGGCGTGGGCCGCAACAAGCTCACGGAGATTACCCGTCTGGCCGACGCCTCCGACGGCGGCGGCGGGGACTACCACACGAGCTTTTTCCCCCAGCCCAGCTTTGTCTCCTCGCGCCTGTATTTTGCGCATCTGGACAACTACGAGTATGCGGAGCTGGACTTCCGGGAGCCGGAGCATCACGAGCTCACCCTCTGGTCGCCGACGCTGCGCCTGATTCTCGGCGCGGACAGCAGCTATGAAGGGCTTTTGCAGCAGCTGACCGACCTTCTGGGACGGCAGCCGGCCCTGCCGGACTGGGCCATGCAGGGCCTGTGGCTGGGCGTGCAGGGCGGCAGCGCCCGGGCCAGGGAGATGCAGGCGCGCTGCAAGGAGGCGGGCATCCACGTCTCCGCCGTCTGGATCCAGGACTGGGAGGGCAAGCGCATCACCTCCTTCGGCAAGCGCCTGCAGTGGGACTGGCGCTGGAACCGGGAGCTTTACCCGGAGCTGGACACGATCATCGCAGAGGACGACTGCGTCTGGATGGGCTACATCAATCCCTATCTGGTCCAGGGCGGCGTTCTTTTTGACCAGGCGCGCCAAGCGGGCTATTTTGTTAAGCGCCCCGACGGCACGGACTATCTGTTTGATTTCGGTGAATACGACTGCGGCGTGGTAGATTTGAGCCTGCCGGAAGCCTTCACCTGGTACAAAAACGTCATCAAGACCAATCTCATCGGCCTGGGATTCAAGGGCTGGATGGCCGATTTTGGAGAATATCTGCCCGCCGACGCGGTCTGCCACGGCGGCAGCGGCCTTGCGCTGCACAACGCCTGGCCCATGCTCTGGGCCAAGTGCAATCGGGAGGCCATCGAGGAGAGCGGTCTGCTGGGAGACTGTGTGTTTTTCATGCGCGCCGGCGCCGCCGGGTCTCAGCGCTACGCCACGCTGCTCTGGGGCGGCGACCAGTGCGTCGACTGGTCGGCGGACGACGGCCTGCCCTCGGTGATCACCGCCGCGCTGTCGGCGGGCATGAGCGGCTTCGGCCTGCATTGCAGCGACATCGGCGGCTACACCACGCTCTTTTATCTGAAGCGGGATGCCCAGCTGCTGCTGCGCTGGGCGGAGTTTGCAGCCTTTACCCCCGTCATGCGCTCCCATGAGGGCAATCGCCCCGAATCCAACGTGCAGCTTTATGACACGCCGGAGCTGCTCGCCGCCACGGCCCGCCTGACCCGCATCCATGACGCGCTGCTGCCTTATCTGCGCGCCTGCGTCCAGGAGAACGCGGAGAAGGGGCTGCCGGTCATGCGCCCCTTATTTCTGGCCGCGCCCGCTGCCGAGGAAGCCTACCGGACGGAGCATTACAGCTATTTGCTCGGCGGCGATCTGCTGGTTGCCCCGGTCGTGGAGCCGGACGCGGACAGCCGCCGCTGCTGGCTGCCCGAGGGCGACTGGATCCATCTGTGGAGCGGGGAGGGCTTTTCCGGCGGATCCTGCACGGTGCCCGCGCCCCTGGGCAAGCCCCCTGTCTTTTACCGGGCGGAGAGCCGCTATGCCGACCTGTTTCGCTCTCTCTCCGCCTTTGCCTGAACATCATACAATTGCGTACAAAGCCGTGGCTTTCCCCAGGGATCTCCACGGCTTTTCTTTATGCAAGCTGCACAAAAACGAGGGGGAATAATCTACAGATACGCGACGGCAAATCCCTTTACAAACCGGGGCGCTTTCCCTATAATATAAGCGTCAGCCACAGATTCCTTTTTTTGTGGCAAATTGATTAACGCAGTTAATTAAAAGGAGAAGGAGAATGAAAATGAAAAAACTGATTGCCCTGCTTCTGGCTGCCGTAATGGTCTTTGCACTGTGCGCCTGCGGTCAGCAGCCCTCCGCCCCCGCAGCCGAAAAGCCTGCCGAGGCTGCGCCCGCCGCGGAAGAGCCCGCCGGCGAGATCGTCATCAACTTCCCCAGCATCTGGGTCGGCACCGACTCCAAGGCCGCTTACATGAGCAAGCTCGTGGAAGACTTTAACGCCGAGAACGCCGGCGCCATCAAGGTCGTCGTCGAGGAGCAGACCGACTACCAGGCCTACCGTGACAAGATTCGCACCACCATCACCACCGGCAGCGCGCCCGACGTGTGCATCCTGGATACCACTTTTGACATCCAGGCTTACGCTGCCTCCGGCAAGTTCATGGACCTGACCCCCTATCTGGACGAGGGCTGGGGCAAGAACTTTGCAGACGGTGTGTTTGACGCCTGGTCGGCGGACGGCAAGGTCTCCATCCTGCCCTTTGAGTCTGCCATTTTCCCGCTCATTTACAACACCAAGATCTTTAACGAGATCGGCTGGGATCACTTCCCCGCCACCTATGACGAGTTCTTCCAGTTCTGCAAGGACGCC
>CACZSJ010000205.1 GCA_902783825.1 Oscillospiraceae bacterium
CTGAGCAGCGTGGTGCTGTTCCTGCGTAAGAAGAAAGAACAATAAACCCAAAACGTTGGGGCGGATTCATGCGAATCCGCCCCGTTTGTTCGTTTGTGGAGCCCTCCACGTAAGGCCGGGCTTGTCCGGGGCGGGCCTCTGTGCTATAATGCATCTGGATCAAGCAAATGGGAGAGGAGAAGCTGTTTTGTATATTGACCCTACCCTGTATCGAGGAAGACCATTGGAGACCCGCAGTCCCCGGGAGGAGCGCTGCTATGCGCTGCTGGATCGGCTGGCGGTGGAATATGAACGGGTGGATCATGCGCATGCCGACACCATTGCCGACTGCGAACTGGTTGAAGGCCTGCTGGGCTGCACCATCTGCAAGAACCTGTTTTTGACCAATCGGCAGCAGACGGATTTTTACTTGCTGATCATGCCGGGGCAGAAGCCCTTCAAGACCAAGCTGCTGTCCAAACAGATTGGCAGCGCCCGGCTATCCTTTGCCAGCCCCGCCCAGATGGAGCAGCATCTGGACGTTTCGCCGGGCTCGGCCAGCGTGCTGGGGCTGATGAACGACCGGGAGGGGGCCGTGCGCCTGCTGGTGGATCGGGACCTGCTGAGCCAGCCGTATTTCGGCTGTCACCCCTGCCTCAATACCAGCAGCCTGCGCCTTTCCACCAAGGCATTGTTCGAACAGGTTTTGCCCGCCCTGGGGCATGAACCGCTGTTTGTGGAACTGCCCTGGGAGATCCCGGAAGAATAAAAGCGTATGCGGCCCTCTCGACACAGAGGGCCGCATACGCTTTTTTATGCTTCGATATACACCCGTGGAACCCGCTTGGAGACGGAGCAGAGCAGCTCATAGGGGATGGTCTGCGCGGCCTGGGCCAGCTTGTAAATGTCGCAGCGATCGCCGAAAAGCTCCACTTCGCTGCCTACGTCCACCTGGGGCAGCTCGCTCAGATCGGCCATGCACATGTCCATGCAGATGTTGCCCCGCTGCGGGGCGAAGCCTCCGGGCACCGCGAAGCTGCATTGATTGGAGCAAAGGCGGGGCAGCCCGTCTGCGTAGCCGATGGCCAGCACGCCCATCCGGGTGCGCCGATCCGTGGTGAAGCGCCGGCCGTAGCTGATGCAGGTGCCCGGCTCGTAGAACTTGATGGTGCTGACCGTGGTCACCAGACGCATGCCCGGGCGCAGGCCCAGGGGTCGGTCCTGATCCCCGTAGCCGTAGAGCAGCAGACCCGGCCGAACCATGTCCAGGGCCATATCCGGCTGGTGGATCACGGCGCCGCTGTTGGCACAGTGCCGAAGGGGGAAGCTGACGCCGCCTCGCTGCCGCACCGCCTCCGTCACCCGACAGAACAGGTCAAACTGGGCGCGGGTATAGGCCTGGCTGTCTGCGTCCGACTCGTCGGCCACGGCAAAGTGGGTGTAAATGCCCTCCGGCTCCAGCGCTGGAAGCAGGCAGGAGCGCAGCACGTTTTCCACCCCGGTGTCAAAATAGCTGCCCGCGCACAGAAAGCCCAGGCGGGACATGCCGGTATCCAGCTTGATGTGCACCTTCAGGCGCTTGCCCAGAGCCTCCGCCGCGGCGGCGTATTCCCGGGCCTTGGCCAGGGCGCTGACGGTTTGCGTGATGTCGTGGGAGATCAGTTCTCCCGTGTACTCGTAAGGGGTGTGCCCCAGGATCAGGATGGGCATGTGAATGCCGCCCTGCCGCAGTTCCAGCGCCTCGTCCAGGCAGGAAACGCCCAGATAGTCCGCTCCCGCATCCTGCAGCAGCCGGGCGACAGGCAGGGCGCCGTGGCCGTAAGCGTCGGCCTTGACGATGCCCATAAAGCGGCAGCCCTCAGGCAGGGTGGCGCGGATGGCCTCATAGTTGTGGCGGATATGGGGCAGGCGAATCTCCGCCCAGCTTCTCTTTTGCAGATCGTTCATGCTTTATCTCCAGTCTGATATCTCGCAGTACACTGCCGCCCGATCGTCGCAGAACAGCTCCGCGTACACGGGGGTCATGGGATCCGGCGCAAAGCGGACCTGCGCGCACAGATCATCGGTCAGGATCAACTGATAAACCGGCTGCTCGCCCGCCTGCCAGTGGGAGTCCAGGTGCCCGTCGCGCAGAGTCTCCACCAGCACGGGAAGTGCGGAAAGCGGCGTAAGCCCGTCCCGGTTCAAATCGCCGGTGTCCAGGATCAGCTCCTCGTATTCCAGCTTGGTTTCTCCGGGCAGGATCCGCGCCCGGATGCCCCGGATGCTCTCAGGCTCCAGGACCGTAACGGTTTGCTGACCGCTCTCCAGAGCGTATTGAAGCTTGAAGGCCACGGAACGGTCCGGATATTCGGCGCGCAGCTTTGCGGTGAAGCGCAGGGCGTCCCGGGCGGCCAGGTCTTCAGAAAAGCTGCGGAATCGGGCCTCGGCGGCAGAGCCGCCGCAGCCGGACAGCAGCAGGGCGAGCGCAAGCAGAAAAGGCAGGCATGCACGTTTCATGGTTCCCTCCACAGATCGTGATGCCTCAGCATATGCGCGTGGAACCATTATAATCACTCTTGGCCCGTTCGTCAAATCCCGCGTTTGGAAAAAGGCGTGAAAAAGCTCTTGCCAATTGGCTGCTTTTGTGGTAGGCTTATAGCTGCTATGAACGGGAAAATAGCAGGTTTGTGGATTGACAGAGACAAAGGGTCGGCGGCTGGAAGCCCTTTGAGTCTGCGCTGCTTGGTTCGCCCGGGAGCTCCGGCCAATCCCCGGCGTGGAGGCGCGTTAAGCCTGAGAGTGCGGCGTGTGCGCCGAATGTGGGTGGTACCGCGGAAGCTTTGCTTTCGTCCCTGTGAGGGGACGGGGGCTTTTTTTATTGACTGTTGGAAAAGGAGACGACTATGAAAGAGGCAATGCAGAGGCTGAGAGAAGCCTCCATTCAAGCCATTCTGGCCAGCGAGAGCCCGGACGCGCTGGAGAATCTGCGCGTGAAGTTTCTGGGAAAGAAGGGTGAGCTGACGGCGATCCTGCGCCAGATGGGCAAGCTGTCCGCCGAGGAGCGGCCGATCATGGGTCAGCTGGCCAACCAGCTGCGCAGCGATATTGAGGCGGCCATCGACAAGCGCCGCGGCGAGCTGAGCGAAGCCCTGCTGGAGCGGAAGCTGGAGCAGGAGGCCCTGGATGTGACCCTGCCCGGAGAAAAGCCCCATCTGGGTCACAAGCATCCCATGTACAACGTGCTGGACCAGATCAAGGAAATCTTTATCGGAATGGGCTTTGAAATCGTAGACGGCCCCGAGGTGGAGCTGGCAGACTATAATTTTACCAAGCTGAACATCGAGGAGGGCCATCCCTCCCGGGAATGGACCGATACGTTTTATTTCACAGAGGACAGTCGTGTGCTGCTGCGCACCCAGACCTCGCCCATGCAGATCCATGCCATGGAGGCCAAGGAGCTGCCCATCCGCATGATTGCCCCCGGACGGGTCTACCGCAAGGATGAGGT
The DNA here is from genome assembly GCA_902783825.1 of Oscillospiraceae bacterium. Classification (GTDB taxonomy): domain Bacteria; phylum Bacillota; class Clostridia; order Oscillospirales; family Oscillospiraceae; genus Limivicinus. The sequence goes on from CACZSJ010000205.1 coordinate 3,470, forward strand.
GGACGCGACCCATTCGCCCATGTTCCATCAGATCGAGGGCATGGTCATCGACAAGGGCGTGACCATGGCGGATCTGAAGGCTACGCTGAATCTGGTGGTGGAGAAGATTTACGGAGAGGGGACAGTGACCCGCTTCCGGCCCCACCATTTCCCCTTCACCGAGCCCAGCTGTGAAATGGACATTCAGTGCCACAAGTGCGGCGGCAAAGGCTGCCCCACCTGCAAGGGTGAGGGCTGGATCGAGGTGCTGGGCGCCGGGATGGTGCACCCCAAGGTGCTGGCCGGCTGCGGCATCGACCCAGACGTGTACTCCGGCTGGGCCTTTGGTATGGGGCTGGAGCGGCTGGCCATGGGCGAGTACAAGATCACGGATCTGCGTCTGATCTTTGAAAATGACGTCAGATTCCTGGAGCAGTTTTAAGGAGGTGCCGGCATGAAGCTATCTCGAAAGTGGCTCAATGAATTTGTGGACCTGCCCCTGGAGCAGGTGGACGACAAGGCTTTTGCTGAGGCTATGACCGTGTCCGGCTCCAAGGTAGAGGTCACTGAGAATCTCAGCGAGAGCATGCAAAACGTCAAGGTGGGACGGATCCTCTCTCTGGAGAAGCATCCGGACTCGGATCATATGTTTATTGCCCGCCTGGACGTGGGCGCGGCGCAGCCGGTGCAGATTGTCACCGGCGCCTGGAACGTACACCCGGGGGACCTGGTCCCTGTGGCGCTGGACGGCGCCCGCCTGCCCACCGGCGCGACCATTCGCCGGGGCAGCCTGCGGGGTGTGGAATCCGAGGGGATGCTCTGCTCGCTCAAGGAGCTGGAGCTGAGTGTGCATGATTACGCGTATGGAGAAATCACGGCGGCAGCGATCCTGGGGGACTATCACCCCATTGATCCGGACAAGCCCTCCATTTCCCCGGAAATCCAGCCGGGCGACAAGATTTTCGGCAAGGTCGTTGCCGCAGAGCTTCGGCATGTGGAATGTGTGGGCGATCAGCGCTTCCGCTGCGAGCTGGGTCTGGGGGACACCGCGGCAGAGACCTTCAGCGTGTGCCAGAACCTGCACCCGGGCGACTTGGTGGCCTACGATACGCTGGCGGACAGAATCTGCACCCTGGCGGATCTGCACGCCGAGCAGCGGGAGTTTCCGCACTGCATCGAGGACGGGATTTTCGTCCTGCAGGAAGACGTTCGACCGGGAGACGATATGAGCGCGCTTCTGGGACGGGACGACCATGTGGTGGAGTTTGAAATCACGCCCAACCGCCCCGACTGCCTGTGCATGATCGGACTGGCACGGGAGGCCGCCGTCACCTTTGGCAAAGAGCTGCGCCTCCACGAGCCGGTGATCCGGGCTGCGGCCGGCGGGGATATTCGCAATGAGGCAAGAATCGTCATCGAGGATCCGCAGCTCTGCCCCCGCTACGTGGCCAGAATGGTCAAAAATGTCCGGATCGCCCCGTCTCCCGCCTGGATGCGGGAGCGGATTCGCAATGCCGGCATGCGGCCGATCAACAATCTGGTGGATATCACCAACTACGTCATGCTGGAATATGGCCAGCCCATGCATGCCTTTGATTTCAGCTGCGTCAAAGACGGCGAGATTCGTGTGCGCTGCGCCCGGGAAGGAGAGAGCATCCGCACCCTGGACGGCACCCAGCGGGAACTGACGCCCTCCATGCTGTGCATCTGTGATACCGAGAAGCCTGTGGGCGTTGCCGGCGTGATGGGCGGCGAGAACAGCGAGATCGTGGGCGATACGGCCATGGTGCTTTTCGAGAGTGCCAACTTTGACGGCACCTCCATCCGCCGCACGGCGACGGCGCTGGGGATGCGGACGGACGCTTCCTCCCGTTTTGAGAAGGGCCTGGACCCGGAAAACGCCTATCGGGCAGTGCAGCGTGCCTGCGAGCTGGTGGAGCTGCTGGGCGCGGGAGAAGTGGTCGAGGGCGTCATCGACGTGTATCCCGGCCGGAAAGAGGCCACCAGCCTTCAACTGGAGCCGGAGAAAATCAACGCCCTGCTGGGCACGGACATTGATGTGTCGGTCATGCGTAAGATCCTGCTGGATCTGGGCTTCACGCTGGAAGGGGATACGGTCTATGTTCCCTCCTGGCGCGGCGATGTGGAGCACTACTCCGATCTGGCGGAGGAAGTGGCCCGCTTCTACGGCTACAATGAGATTCCCATCCGCTTCACCGGGGCGATCAATACCTGCGGCGGCTTTACGCCGGAGCAGCAGTGCGAGCGTCTGGTGGGCCAGACCTGCCGCAGTCTGGGTCTGGATGAGATCATCACCTATTCCTTCATCAGCCCCACTTACTACGACAAGATCCGCCTTCCGGCGGACTCGCCGCTACGGGACAGTCTGCGCATCCTCAACCCTCTGGGAGAGGACACCTCCATTATGCGCACCACCATTCTGCCCTCCATGCTGGAGATTCTGACCCGCAACTACAACTACCGCAACAAGCAGGCTGCGTTGTACGAGATCGGCCGCATTTATCGCAAGCGAGAGGATGGGCTGGCCGATGAGCCGCGGATCGTCTCACTGGGCGCCTACGGTCCGGATATGAGCTTTTTTGTGCTCAAAGGCTGGGTGGAAGCGCTGCTGGAAAGCCTGGATGCTGCCAGACCTCGCTTTGTACAGGAGCGGGAGAATCCCTCGTATCATCCGGGGCGCTGCGCCCGGGTGTATGTGGGAGACTGCTTGGTGGGTGTCCTGGGTCAGATCGATCCCCGGGTCGCGGAGCACTACGGCGTGGATACGGAGCTGTACTGCGCGGAGCTGTCCTTCGAGGCGCTGCTCTCTGTCCGCGGTGCGCTGCCGGTGTATCAGCCCTTGCCCCGCTTCCCGGCGGTGAGCCGGGACATCGCTGTGGTCTGCGGCGCCGGGATCCCGGTGGGAGAGCTAAGCGAGTGCATTCGCCAAAGCGGTGGCCCGTATCTGACGGACTGCGTGCCCTTTGACGTGTATACCGGCCATCACATTGCCGAAGGGATGAAGTCGGTTGCCTTCTCCCTGACTATGCGGGCGGAGGATCAGACGCTCACAGACGAGCACGCGGAGGAGACGCTGCGCAAGGTTTTGGCCGCTTTGGAGGAGCAATTCGGCGCGGTGATGCGCTGATTGTGGTGCGGAACACGCCACAAGGGGTCAGTTTTCATCAATTTTTAACGGATTTGTCCCCATTTTCGGCTTTACTTGTCCGTTTAATCTGTTATAATAGAGACATGATAATCTTATGAAGGAGGGAAATCATGGAGGATGTGACCAGAAAATTCACAGCGCTTGACAGCAAGGCTGAGATGAGAGAAATCCTGTCGTCTGTGTATAACTCCCTCATGATCAAGGGCTACAATCCCATCAACCAGATCGTGGGTTATATACTCTCCGAGGATCCGACCTACATCACCAACTACAACAATGCCCGCACGCTGATCACCCGGCTGGATCGGGATGAGCTGCTGCAGGAACTGCTGCGGACCTACTTGGATAAGTAAAGACCGCCGCGAACAGAACCAGGGAGCCGCTTCCGAAGAAGCGGCTCCCTGTCTTTTGCGTGCAGCCTTTTTTACGAGCAGGATGAAACAAAATGTCGGCGCATGGCGTTATGAAGGATGAAATCGATTTCCGGCTGGGTCCTCACCCAGAACAGAACAAAGGAAGAGGAGGAACTATGAACGAAGGACGGATGCTTCGCCGCATCAACCAGGGGGACAGCAAAGCCCTGGAGGAGGCGATTGCACAGTACAGCCCTTATGTTGCCGCCATCGTCCGCAATATCGTGCAGCCGCCCCTGCAGCAGGAAGATGTGGAAGAGATTGTTTCCGACGTGTTCCTTCGCCTCTGGCAGAACGCGCAGGACGTATATGCAGGGAAGTTGAAGGCGTGGCTGGCGGCGGTGACCCGAAATTGCGCAAGAGACCGACTGCGAAGCCTGCATATATCGGCAAAACTGGAGGAGGATATGCTGGAGATTCTCTTCCCGGGGCCGGAGGAAGCCATTGTCCAAGCGGAACTGCGGCAGTTGACCCGAGAGGCGGTGGATACGATGCCCGAACCGGATCGGGAGCTCTTCATGCGCTATTACTATCTCTATCAGAAGACGGATGATATCGCCGCCTCATTGGGGATGAAGCCGGCCACGGTTCGGACCAGGCTCGCTCGTGGGCGGGACAAGCTGCGGGGATTTTTGAGCGAAAGGGGGTACAGCTGTGAAGCTGTCAATCTATGACCTGGCAGACGACTGCTTCCCTGAGCAGGTGACGCTGGGTGAACAAGACGCGGCAATGATCGCGCGTATTCAGGAAAGAGTTAGAAAGGAAATCCGGATGGATGCCAAAAGGCAAAGGCACCACACGAGCAGAACGATACGTATCGTTGCACTGGTGGCTGCTGTGGCGGCGGCCCTGTCGGCGACGGCTTATGCTTCGGGCCTGTTCAAAATGCATATGAACGCGCCGGGGGATGGGGAGGTTGTCAGCGGGACTTGGAGCGAGCGCAATGAAGACGGCAGCATCGCCGATGTGCAAACCTGGACCTATCCGGACGCGGGCTTTGTCTTCACCTTCGAGGCGGAGACTACACCCCATGTGGTGAAGTTCAAGCCCGGCTGGTTGCCGGAACCCAGCGGTGGACCCATCTTCGGTATGCCGGATGAAGAGGGCTGGTACGGCTATCTCAGCGACAACGGGGAGGGAAAGAACATTCCCTATGTAATTCAGGTCATGTATATGAATGAAGGCATGACTCTGGTGCTCAACGGCGCGTGCCAGATCGTCAAAGAGGGGAACTTCAGAGGCTACGAGATGCGGCAAATCCATTGCCGTTACATGCCGGAATACCTCAACGATGGCAATTATTTGCTGCTGATCGATGAGAACGAGGGCTATTGCCTGATTGTCAGCGGCACCAACAGCATGGAGGATATGGAGCATATCGCACAGGAACTGGAGATCCGGGTTTGCGAGGAATTGCTTGACTATAACCAGGACTGCAGCGTGGGACAGATTAACATCGGCCGCGGTTGACGCGGTAAACAAACAAGAAGAGAGCACGAAAGCCGTGCTCTCTTCTTGTTTGTCCAGGAAATGGATTGTGTGACGCGGCAGGTCCCACGCTTGTCAGTTGCCAAACACCCACAAATGGGTGACGCCGAAGGCCTCCCGGATAAAATAATTGAGCATGACGAAGAAGTAGCCCCAGGGGGCGGCTACCCCTGCGGCCTCCACATCCAGCATCCGGGACATGAGCTTGGCCCGATACAGATGATAGGCGCTGGATACGATCGCCACGTTCCCGTTGGGGTCGTCTCCTCGATGGCGGATGATGGCGAACGAGTATTCCAGATTCTCTTTGGTGGAGGTGGCCTGGTCTTCCAGCAGAATACGACCCTCGTCGACGCCCTGGGCGATCAGCCAGTCCCGCATGGCCTGCGCTTCGGTAATCGTCTCTCCCGGCCCCATACCGCCGGAGACGATTGCTGTGCTTTCCGGGTAGCGCTGAAGATAATCTAAAGCGCCTTCCAGACGGCGCACCAGGGTCAGCGAGGGACGATCCCCATAGACCGCGGCGCCCAGCACCACCAGATAGGGGCGCCGGTCGTCTTTATCTGTGCGGGCATTTTTGATGATAGGGATTTCTACAAAGCAGAAATAGACCAAGCCCAGGAAAACCAGGAACAGCACCACGCGCCAAAGGAAGAGGGGCAGAAAGCGGTGCAGCACGATCAGCGCTGCCAGGAAAGCCAGCGCATAGCCCCAGTAGGCATAGCCCCGCAGCGCAAAGCGCAGCACGGCGGCGACTGCAAGAAGGCCGCCGCTGAGCGGGGCCCACAGAGAAGACCCTTGCTTTTTCACGAGTTTAGTTCCTCCCAACGTTCGTATTGGAGCAGGAGATCCACATTCAGCTCCTCTTTTTGCGCCTCGATTTCCATCAGCTTCTGATAGTCTGTGGCATGCTCCTGCGCCAAGCGATCCAAATCGGCCAGCACTTCCTCCAGCTTTCCAATTTCCCGCTCCACACGGGCGATCTGCTTTTCCAGACTGGGCGTACGGGCGCGTTTTTCTTCTTTTTTCTTTTGGGCGCTTTTTTCTGCCTGGGCGAAAACGACCTGCCGTTCCCGCCAAGCAGCGTAGTCCCGGTAGCTGCCGCGATAGTCGGTGATCCGACCCTGCTCCAGCGCCCAAATGCGCGTGGCAAATTTCTCAATAAAGTAGCGGTCATGGGACACGAACAGCAGGGTCTGCTCATAGTCTGAGAGCGCATCCTCCATCCATTCCCGGCTGGCGATGTCCAAATGGTTGGTCGGCTCATCCAGGATCAAAAGGTTGATATCGCTGCCCATGAGCATGCACAGGCGCAGGCGGCTGCGTTCTCCGCCGGACAGGGCGCCCACCGGCGTCAACACATCCTCGCCCCGAAAGCCGAAGGCGGCAAGCCGGTCTCGTGCCTCCTGAGGCTGGCAGCGGCAGTCGTAAAGCATCGTATCCAGCGCGGAGCGGCTGTCCGAGGAAAAGCGCACGATCTGGGGCAGGTAAGCGCTGCGCACCGTGGGGCCCAGGTACAGATAGCCGGCGTCTGGCGTCTCCTGCTGCATGATGAGCTTGACCAAGGTGGATTTTCCCGTGCCGTTGTCGCCGATCAGCGCGATGCGCTCCCCACCGGTGACGGTGAGGGACAGATCGGAAAACAGCGTCCGATCGCCGTAGCCTTTTTGCAAATCTTGGGTGACCAGCACCTCGTCTCCGTAAAACTCCCGCTGCTTAAACTTCGCCTGGAGCTTTCTCTCCTGCAGGGGCTTTTCGCTCTGCTGCAGCTTTTCGATGCGCTTCTCCATGGAGAAGGCGCGCTTATGGAGCTTGTCGTTGCCCATGAAGGCCCAGAGATGCATTTGCTCCGCCGCCCGAGTCAACTGTTCGATCTTGGCCTGATCCCGCTCGTATTTTTTCAGCTTTTCCTCGAAACGGCGCTGCCGCTCCTGCAAATAAAAGCTGTAATTGCCGCTGTAAAGCTCTGCGCGGCCCTCGCTGATTTCCACACAGCGCTGCACCACCCGATCCAAAAAATAGCGGTCGTGGCTGATGGTGAGCACGGTGCCCCGGAAATGCAGCAGATAGTCCTCCAGCCATTCCGTGGCGCGCAGGTCCAGGTGGTTGGTAGGCTCGTCCAGCAGCAGGATATCCGTATCCTCCAGAATCAGCCGGGCCAGATTGACCCGGGTCTTTTCCCCGCCGGACAGGCTGTCAAAGAGCTGTTGGCGCATGGCCGCGGGAATCTGCAGACCGTTGGCCACGCGGTTGCGGTCCGTTTCCATCTGATAGCCGCCCAGGCGGCGGAATTCTTCGCTGAGTCGGTCATATTCCCGCAGCAGGGCGGGGGAGGCGTCCTGCTCCATGGCTTCGGTCAGCTCCTGGATACGCTGGCTCATATCGTAGAGCCGCCGATGGGCGGCCTTGAGAACGTCTTCCGTGGTCCAGTCCGCCGGATAAACCGGGATCTGGGAAATCAGCCCCATACGCTTGCCGGGGGCCACGGAGACAAAGCCTTCATCGGGAAACAGTTCCCCGATCAAAAGCCGGAAAAGGGTGGTTTTTCCACAGCCGTTAGGGCCGAGAATCCCTACCCGCTCGCCGGTGTTGACGGTGAAGGACAGCCCGTCCAGCACATTGCTGCCGACTTCAAAGGATTTGACAAGTCCGTTTACCTGAATGTCGATCATGCGCTCAGCTCCTTACCGCCGTGTGCAGCACGTTGTAGGCGATGCGGCCGGCCACGGTCAGTCCGCCGCCGCCTCGCTCCACCAGGAAAACAAAGGCGTAGGGATGGGCGTCGTCGTTGAGAAAACCGGTGAACCAGGCATGGGAAGTGCCGTCGCCGACTTCGGCTGTGCCGGTCTTGGCACAGAGCTTGAGCCCCGGGAAGGACTCGCTGCCGCCGTAGCTGTAGGCCACATTGAAGCTCATCATTTCCGCCAGCTTGTTGGCGGTTGCGGCTTCCATCAGCCTCAGGCTTTTGTTCTCCTGATCATCCAGCAGCAGCGTAGGCTCCACCAGCATGCCGCCGTTGGCGATGGCGCTGACCAGACGCAGCATGGAGAAGGGGCAGATCATGTCTGTGGACTGGCCGATGCCGGACCAGCCAAGCTCCGGGTCGCCCACAAACTGGGTAGGATAGCTGCCCGCCGCCGTAGGCGTACCGTTGAGCTCGTGAGGATCCAGGAAACCATAATCTCGCACATATTTGACCATGGTATCCTGGCCCATGTTTACCGCCATCCGGGAGAACGCCACGTTACAGGAATTGGCCAGCGCCTGCTCAAAGGTCTGCGAATAGTGCTCGAAGGGGCAGGTGACCTCTACGCCGGCAAAATCGGTGACGCCTTCGCAGTAAAAGTTCCGATTCTGGATGCCATCCAGATTCTCAATGGCGGCGGCGGCTGTGATAAGCTTGAAAATGGAACCGGGCACAAAGGTGGCGGAGAGGCCCCGGTTGAGAAAAGCGCCCTCGGCCGGCTCCGCATCGGGATCCGCCGGATCCACAGAAGGGGCGGAGACCATGCAGAGCATTTCGCCAGTTTTGTAGTTGCAGATCAGAATAGCGCCCTGCTGACCGATCAGGGAATTGTAGGCGGCGTTGTTGAGCCGGGCGTCAATGCTTAACCGTAAGGAGCCGGTATGGCTTTGGGTGGTGCCGTAGACATGACTGAAGCTGCGCATGTTGTGCCAGAAGGAGGACAGCACGCCGCTTCCGCTGCGGCCCCAGTAATCCCCGGTGACATGGTAATTGGCAATGCGGACGGCCCGGTCGTCGGCATAGCGGTTTTCCGTGGGGCTAAAGGCCGCCAGAACCATGCCGTTGCGATCCAGGATCTCCCCGGTAGCTTCGGTGTTCAGTCGGGAGAAGTACAGGGCCCAGTCTTCCCCGTGGTCCACATAACGAATGAGATAGGTAGCCACGCCCGCAATCACCAGCATGGCCAGAAGCAGGACGGAGGCGGCGCGGTTGGTTATCTTTTTCATGGTTTGCGTGCGCCTCCTTTCTTTTTCCCGGCGGCGCTGGATTTGGAAGCGGCCTTGGCAGGCGGCTCCTTTTTAGGGCCGGGCCGCGGCGGTTCCGAAGCGTCCGCCAGCGAGTGCAGGCGGCTGCCCGGACGTACGGCAAAGCTGGCGTCCTTACGGTTGTCGGCGCCCTTGATAAAGGCCATCAGCATCCAACAGGACAGCAGGGAAGTGCCGCCTCGGGAGATGAAGGGAAAGGTCACGCCGGTAAAGGGCAGGATATCCATGGAGCCGAACACGTTCAGAGCCAGCTGGGTCAGCAGAATGCTCATGGTGGAGCAGGCCGCGATGGCATAGTACGCAGAACGGCCATGGCGGGCGCTGCGCACGGCGAAGAAGGCCAGGGTCAGCATGGCCCAAATGGCGCACAGGCCGATGATCAGCCCCAGTTCTTCGCAAATGACAGCAAAGACCATATCGGTATTGGCGGCGAAAACATCCTTGAGCCAGCCGCTTCCGGCGCCCTTGCCGAAGAGCCCGCCCGCCGCGGCGGCGGACATGGCCCGGGTCTGCTGATAGCCCTTGTCAAACACATCCTCCCACACATGGCCCCAGGAGGCAAAGCGTTGGGCGATGTAGGGTCTTACGCTGACGGCCAGAAAACCGGCCAGGCCGGCGCTGCTGACGGCAAGAAATACGGTGGCAATGGAGCCGGAGCGCATGAAGGAGATGACGAGAAAGCTTACAAAGAACACCAGCGCCGTGCCAAAGTCCCCGATGAGGGCCAGGGCAATGACACAGACGGCGGAAAAGGCGATGAAGCTGAACAGGTTGCGCCGCCGGAATAGCTTTTCCAAAGTTGAGGAGCCCACATAAACGTAGGCCACCTTGACCATCTCGGAAGGCTGGAAAGAGAAGCCGCCGAACTCCAGCCAGTTGCGGGCGCCCAGCACCGCGTCGCTGGCCACGACGTTTACAGCCAGCAGTAGCATCGCGCCCAGAGCGATGGGGAAGCGGAAGGAGGCGGTGCGCTTGAGACCCCGCAGCCACCAGCCGTTGAGCAGGAACAGGGTCACGGCGGCCACCGTCAATAAAATCTGCTTGTACATGTCTCCCGGCGTGGAGGTGGCGGCCACGGACATGCCCAGGGTTGTCAGATAGAAGGCCAGGGTTTCCACCTCAAAGCCGCTGCGGCCCATGATGCGCATGGCGTTAAAGCAGCTCCACTGAAGCATGATCAGCGCCACAAAGCCCAGGCTGATGGCAGGCAGGTGCTCCGGGGCGGCAAAGATGGCGTGCTGCAGGAGCAGGAAGATTTGAAACAGAGTCAGCTCCAGCAGGGTGACGGCGGGGGAGAAGCGCTTGCCGGCAGTCGTCCGCGAGGCTTCCAGACGGATGCGCTTTTCCTGGGGAATGTCCTGAAAGCGCACGGTGCTGCCATTGAGGTTGATTACGTCTCCATCGAAGATCTGCTCCCCTTTGGGAGCGACCTTGGTGCCGTTGACCCATACGCCGCCACGGCCGAACACATCGTAAACCCGCCACTGACCGCTGTCGTTGCGGGTGAGAACCGCGTGGGTTCGGCGCACGCCGGGTTTTTCCACCCGGACGTCGGCGCTGCGGGAGCAGCCGATGATATTTTCCCAGTGGTTGACGGGCAGCGTCTCCCGACCGGCGCGGATATAGGCCCAGGTTTCCGGCTCATAGCGTTCCCGCAGCATGGAGCGCAGACAGCGCAGAAGAATGGCCAGAGACAGGAGAATCAGGACAAATTTCGATGTGGTGAGCATGTATTGCAGAAACTCTTCCAAGGAGACACCTCCCTTCTTTTCTTTCCCGTCCCGCCGGGGGCGGGACGGGATCCAAAGTGGGCAGCGAGAACCGAGGCTCGCGCATACTTAAGTAGTATACCACAAAAGTGGGGGCATTGACAATGTCAGACAAGTCAACTACAATAAGAAAGCAATGGATAAGAAAACAAAAACCTGGATCGTGGTCTTTGTGCTTTTCGCCCTGGCGGCGGTGGGCGCCTTTGTCATGCTGCGCGGCCAAGGCGGAACCGTGGCGCGCATCTCCGTAGACGGCGAAGTGCTGGAGCGGATCGATCTGTCCCGGGTTCAGAAGAGCTACGACATTCTGGTGGAGACCGGGTATGGAAAGAACGTGATTCATGTGGAGCCGGGGGCCATCTGTGTAACGGAGGCGGATTGCCCGGATCGGATCTGCGTGGCCATGGGCCAGCTTCAGGGCGACGGCATCCCCATCGTGTGCATGCCCCATCATCTGGTGATCGAAATAGAGGGGGGCGAGTTGGATGGCTGAACCGAGCCTGTCGAGAACCAGACGGCTTAGCCTGATGGCGCTGCTGACCGCTATGGCCCTGGGTATTTTCGCTCTGGAAGCGCAGCTGCCGGCCTTGGCGCCGATCCCGGGAGTGAAGCTGGGTTTGGCCAATATCGTCACCCTTGCCGCCATGTGCCTTCTGGGCCGCCGGGAGGCGGGCGCCGTGCTGCTGGTACGGATCCTGATGAGCGCGATGTTTGTGGCCAGTCCCTCCACCTTGATTTTCAGCGCGGTGGGAGGCTGCTTTGCCTATTTGTGCATGTGTGTGCTGACGGCGCTGATTCCGGAAAAACGCCTGTGGGTCACCAGTGCCATCGCCGCCGTGGCGCATAATGCGGGGCAGCTTCTGGCCAGTATTTGGGTGGTCAAAACCCGGGGGCTTCTGGTCTATGCGCCGATCCTGGCCATCTCCGGCCTCATCACCGGCCTGTTCACCGGCTTTGCGGCCATGTACCTGCTGCGGGCCTTGCGCAAGCTGCGGCGTGATTGACTATTTCCTGCCATGTGCATATAATAAAAGAACATTATTTTTGAAAGAAGGATGTTAATACATGAGCGAATGTACCCATGATTGTTCCAGCTGCGGAGAGAGCTGCGCCCAGCGCGCTACTCCCGAGAGCTTTCGCAAGGAGCTCAATCCCTATTCCCGGGTGGGCAAGGTCATTGCCGTCGTCAGCGGCAAGGGCGGTGTTGGCAAGTCTTTGGTGACCGGGCTTCTGGCATCCGAGATGCAGCGCCGCGGCTATCGCTGCGCGGTGATGGACGCGGATATTACCGGCCCCTCCATCCCCAAGTCCTTCGGGATCCATGAGCATTGCCAGGGCACGGAGGAGTACCTGATTCCGGTGACCACTCCCGGCGGTATGCAGATCATGTCCATCAATCTCATCCTGGAAAACGAGACGGAGCCTGTGGTCTGGCGCGGCCCGGTGATTGCCGGCGTGGTGAGCCAGTTCTGGACGGACGTGCTTTGGCAGGATGTGGACTATATGTTTGTGGACATGCCTCCCGGCACCGGCGACGTGCCGCTGACGGTGTTCCAGTCCCTGCCCGTTGACGGGATCGTGATCGTCACAACACCGCAGGATCTGGTCAGCATGATTGTCAGCAAGGCGGTGAACATGGCGGGGATGATGAACGTGCCCGTGCTGGGCATCGTGGAAAACATGTCCTACTTCAAGTGCCCGGACTGCGGACAGGAACACGCCATCTTCGGCAAGAGCAAGGTGGAGCAGGTGGCCAAGGGCTTCGGCATTGAGCATTTCGCCCGCCTGCCCATGGATCCGGCGGTGGCCGCCATGGTGGACGCGGGCAAGCTGGAGTCTGTCAGCGGCGAATATGTAGCCGGGATGGCGGACCTGATCCAGCAGCTCTGAGACAGGGGAGGTATGGCTTTGAAAATTGCGGTAGCATACCAGGACGGCGAAATCCACGGTCATTTTGGCCATTGTGAGACTTTCGCCATCTATGAATACGGCCAGACCGTTGCAGACTGCAGCAAGAGGCTGGTCTCCGCGCAAGGACGCGCCGGGCACGAAGCCATGGCGGAGCTGATGCGCGAGCAGGGCGTGGATGCGGTCATCTGCGGCAACATGGGCGGCGAGGCCAAAGCCCTGCTGCTCAGCTACGGCATTGTGCCGGTGATCGGCTATTCCGGCCACGCGGACACGGCCTCGGACCTGCTGGCTACCGGCCAGCTGCCGATTGCGCCGGGCGGCGGCTGCTCCTGCGGCGGAAGCTGCGGCTGCGGCTCCGGCACGGAAGAAGACTGCTCCTGTGGCGGCGGCTGCTCCTGCGGCTGCGGCGGGGACAGCGATGAGGATGCCCAGTAAAGAAATTGGGATAAAAAATCTCGCCAGACAGGGAAAATTCGCAGAAATACGGCTTGTTTTTCGTCCAGAGATGTGGTGTTATAGCACATAGAAAAGACAAGCCATTCTCAGTATGACTTGCCTTGCTCTTGAAGCGAGGGAGACTGCGTTATAAAAAGCCTCGTTCAAGAGCAATCTTGAGGGGGGCTTTTTTATGCGAAAACGCAGATCCATCCTTTGCTTTCTTCTGGCCATGCTGATGGTTTTCAGCCTGCTGACCACGCCGGCCATGAGCAGTTCTGCGTCGGCGGCGGATGTAAGCCAGGATCAGAAGCTAGATCCGGGCGGGAATGCAGAAGCACCTGACACAAGCGACGACAAGCCCGCGGAAGACGGCCAGCCCGCGGAGGATGACAAGCCCGCTGAGGACGGCCAGCCCACGGAGGACGGCCAGCCTGCCGACGCCGACGCCGACACCGACGCCGACGCCGACACCAACGCCGGCACCGACGCCGAGTCCCAGCCCCAGGGGGCCGGGCAAGGGACCCAAAACCGGCGATGAAAGAAGCGTTGGACTCTGGACCGGGTTTGCGGTGATGAGCTTCAGCTCGCTTCTGGCGCTGGCATACGTCGGACAGAAATGGCGCTACACAGGAAAGCACGAAGACTAAAAAGAATCAGAGGCAGGAATTCCTGCCTCTGATTTTCTTTTCTTACGGGATTAGGCGCTGCTTGCCGGAAGACTGAACTCGGCGGCGAAATGCCCGTCCTCTCGCGTGGTGCCAAAGCAGCCGCCCATGGAGGACATGATCTTTTCACAGGTGCGCAGGCCGATTTTGGTACTTTCCACCCGCGCCACGGACTGGGCGACTGCGTTGGAAACCCGGACGGACAGCATGCCGTCCTTCAGCTCGCTGACCACCAGGACAGGCTGTTCCCGGTCGGCGTATTTTTTGATGTTGGACACCAGATTGTCCAGCACCCGTTTGAGGTACAAGGGATCGGTTCGGACGCTGCATTCGCCGGAGAAGGGAATGCGCTGTACGGCAAAGCCGGCGTCATTCAAATCGAACTCCGCCTCGCTCAGCAGCTGCTGCAGCAGCAGGCGGCCGTCCAGTGTTTCATACTGGAGCTCCAGCTCCGCTCGGCCGAAGACCAGGAAATACCGAAACAGCTCGTCCGTCAGATCCTTCAGCTCCATGGCTTTTTCGTAGGCGGAGGCGGCGAACTGCCGGCTCTGCTCCGGATCGGAAAAATTGCCCTGGTTGAGCAGACCCAGATAGCCGATGAGGGCAGTCATGGGGGTGCGGATATCATGGGAGATGGCGGTGATCAGCTCGCTGTTGGCCTCCCAGGCGCGCCGCTCGTTGCCCATCCGTTGGATCACGGAGCGGCGCATGCTGTCCACATCCGTGGCCAGCGCCGCCAGCTCGTCTCCGCCTTTGACGGTGATGGGATGCTCCAGGTTCCCGCCGCCGATGGCGTCGGCCTCCCGGGACAGGAGGATGACCCGGCGTGTCAGACGGTGCATATACGCCAGCACCACCGCGAAAAAGCTGATGATGGACAGCAGGAACGCCAGATTCCCGTTGAGCAGATCTTCCCGCAGATCCGTGTCGTCGATGATGGCGACCTGATACGCGCCGTCGGCAAAG
>CACZSJ010000206.1 GCA_902783825.1 Oscillospiraceae bacterium
GACAAACCCAGGGGAATGGTGGTCCATCCTGCGCCCGGCCACCCGGACGGCACTCTGGTCAACGCCCTGCTCCATCATTGCGGCGACTCTCTTTCCGGTATCGGCGGAGAACGGCGCCCCGGTATCGTCCATCGCATTGACAAGGATACCTCCGGACTGCTCATCGCCGCCAAGAACGACTTTGCCCACCAAGCGCTCTCCGCGCAGCTGGCGGACCACAGCCTGTCCCGCGTATATCAGGCAGTGGCCCGGGGCAGCTTTCGGGAGGATCGCGGTACGGTGAACCGGCCTATCGGACGTCACCCCAGGGATCGTAAGCGGATGGCCATCGTCGAAAAAAACGGCCGACCAGCCGTTACCCACTGGGAAGTGCTGTACCGCTACCAGGCTTATACCCTGCTGCGCTGCCATCTGGAAACCGGACGAACCCATCAGATTCGGGTGCACCTGGCCAGTCTGGGTCACCCGCTGCTGGGCGATTTCACCTACGGCGCTCCCTCTCCCGACAAGGGCTTGGAAGGCCAGTGCCTCCACGCCCGGGAGCTGCAGTTTATTCACCCCCGCAGCGGCGAGACCATCCGGCTGGACAGCCCGCTGCCGGACTATTTTCAACAGGTCCTTTCCCGACTGGGTCCTGTGATTGGATAAGGAGGAATCTGTATGACAACCAAAGATGTTTCTCGCCTGGTGGTGTTGGTCTGTGTGGTCATCTGCTGTGTTTCCATTCTGTTTAAGCTGATTACCGGCGCCATCAGTCTGGTCAGCGGCGTGGCCAACTTTGTGCTGGGTGTCATCATCGTTGTGGCCCTGGTGCTGATCGTGCTGTGGATGTTCCACTATGCCAAACGCATGGGCAAGAAAAAATAATCGGCAAAAGCTCCGGACTTTTCGCCCGGAGCTGCTTTTTTGTCTTGTCCTCCCCTTTGCGCTGTGATACACTGGTTCCAGAATACAAGGAGGCTTGCCATGCGAATTCTTTTGACAAACGACGACGGAATTTATGCCCCGGGCTTGGAGCTGTTGGCCCGCGCCGCCACCGATTTGGGCGAGGTCTGGATCGTCGCCCCCGGCCAGCAGTGCAGCGGTATGAGCCAGCGGCTTACGATTTTTGGCGAGATGCCCGTGCAGGCGGTGGACTATCCGGTGCCGGTTCAGGCAGCCTGGCAGGTGGGCGGGACCCCGGCGGACTGCATCAAACTGGCGCTGGAATGTCTGTTGGACTTTCGCCCGGACTTTGTCTTTTCCGGCGTCAACGACGGCTGGAATACCGGCTTTGATCTTGCCTACTCCGGCACCGTCGGCGCCTGTCTGGAGGCGCTGCTCAACGGTCTGCCCGCCATTGCTTTCTCCGCGGGAAGCAAAAAGGAGCTGTCCGTTGCCCAAGCTTGGCTGTTGCCGCTGGCCAGGGAATTGACAGAGACGCCGCCGGAAGCGGGTGCGTTTTGGAACGTGAATTTTCCCCTGCTTCCCTTGGCAGATTGCCGGGGCGTCCTGCGCGGGCAGCAAACTGCGCGCATGTCCATGTATCGCAGCGTGTTCACCTCGCGCAGCGGAGAAAACGGCCTGATGTACTACGACCCCCGCGGCGTGCAGATTCAGCCGGGCATCGCGCCGGAAGGCACCGACATTGCCGCCGTCCTGGCCGGTTATATTTCGGTAGGACAAGTCAGAAACGCCCTGTTATGCGCCGAATAATTTGTCAAACTTTGCTTTTTTGTCTTGTCAACGAGTGCTGGAAGTGATACAATGTATGTTGTGATTGTTTTTGTTGTCAACACAAGATTTTGTATTCACCGGCTAAGGCCGTGAAGATATTTAATGAGGAGGATATCCCAAATGAAGAAGATCGTCGCACTGCTTCTTGCGCTCGTCATGGTCTTCGCGCTGTGCGCCTGCGGCAGCACCCCTGCTCCCGCCCCCGCCGCAACGGAAGCCCCTGCCGAGAACGCCGAACCCGAGCGTCCCCATTTCGACAAGCTGACCCTGGAGTTTGTTCCCTCCAAGGACGCCGACGTGATCATCGCCGGCACCGCCAACCTGCCCGAGCTGGTTCAGGCTGAGATGGCCAGACTGGGCTACGACATCGACGAGGTCGACATCACCGTCGGCACCAGCTACGACGCCACGGGCGAGGCCATGTCTGCCGGCTCTATTGATATCGGCTGGCTGCCCGGCGGCACCTACGCTCTGTACTCTGACGACACCGACGTTTTCCTGACGGCCACCCGTAACGGTCTGTCCAACGACAGCACCAACCCTGCCGACTGGAACGGCGAAGCCAATGCCACCCAGAAGAACGGCCCTCAGGTCACCTTCTACCGTTCCCTGATTTACGCCGCCCCCTCCGCCTACGGCAAGCAGCTGGCTGAGAAGGTCAACAACGGCGAAGCCCTCACCTGGGAAGACCTGGACGGCGCCAAGTGGGCCGTGCAGAAGACCTCTTCTTCCGCCGGTTACATCTATCCCACCATGTGGCTGATGGAGAACTATGACGGCAAGAAGATCTCCGATCTGTCCAACGTCATTCCTCTGGACTCCGGCTATGGCACCGCTTTCTCCTACGCCGCTGCTGAGCAGGTGGACGTGATCGTCTGCTACGCCGACGGCCGCAACGACTACGAGGCCTCCTGGATGCTGCCCACCGATCAGCAGGACGAGACGGGCAAGCAGGGCATGGGCCGCAGCGAGAACATTTGGAACGAGCTGAACGTCATCGGCGTGACCGATGGCATCTACAACGACACCGTTGCCATCTCCAAGGCCAGCCCCTACTACACGCCTGAGATCGTTGCCGCTCTGCAGGACTGCTTCATCAACATCATTAACACCGAGGAAGGCAAGGCCATCTTCGACGTGTACAGCCACACCGGCTATGCCAAGGCTGTTGACGCTGACTACGACGGCGCCCGCGCCGCTCTGACCGCTGTCGACGGCTGATTCCCGGCAAGACCATCTCCGCGGGGCCCTGTTCCAAGCGCACAGGGCCCCCTTTTTTCTATGGTAAGCGCTGGTCGGCAGATTCTCCTGCCGCCGAGCGGTTCCCATAGGAACGATCTGGATAAGAGAAAGGGAGCGAGACGCCGTATGATTGAATTTAAGGACGTCTATAAAACCTACCCCAACGGCTTTACCGCCTTGAAGGGCATCAACCTGCAGATCCAGCAGGGCGAATTTGTGGCCATCATCGGCCTGTCCGGCGCGGGAAAGTCCACCATTTTACGCTGCATCAACCGCATGCACGACGTGACCAAGGGCAGCCTGACCGTGGACGGCGTGGACGTGAACAGCCTCCGCGGGGCGGAGCTGCGCCGTTACCGCCGCAAGGTGGGCATGATTTTCCAGAGCTTCAATCTGGTCAACCGGTCCACCGCCATCAAAAACGTACTCACCGCCGATGTGCCGGACATGAACTTTTTCAAGGTGCTCTTCGGCATTTTCTCCAAGGACCAGAAGATGCGCGCCCTGGAGAGCCTGGACAAGGTGGGCATCCTGGACAAGGCATACACCCGCTGCGACCAGCTTTCCGGCGGACAGCAGCAGCGCGTAGCCTTGGCCCGGACGCTGAATCAGAATCCCAAGATCATCCTGGCTGACGAGCCGGTAGCCTCCCTCGACCCCATCACTGCCAGACAGGTCATGCAGGATTTTGTGCGCATCAATAAGGATTATCAGATTTCCATTTTGCTGAACATCCACCACATCGACCTGGCTCTGCAATACTGTGACCGGGTGATTGGCGTGCGCGCAGGCGAGATCGTGTTTGACGGACCCGCTTCCACCATCACCCAGGAACAGATCGACTACGTGTACAACGGCACCAAGGCGCCCGTCTTGGGCGACGGGGAGTAAGCCATGGAAAATGAAAACAACAGCCTGGTAAAGCTCACCTGGTTTGACAAGATTTTCAAGCCACAGGTCATTACCCTGTCCAATGGACACAGTACCATCCGTCGGCGCAGCCGTGCTCCCCTGATTCTTCTCCTGCTGGCCTTGGCGATCTGGCTGTCTCTGCGGGCGACGGGCTTCAATCTGTCTGTCGTCATCAACAAGTTTGATAAGCTTCTGGATCTGTTCGTCAAGCTCTTCCATCCCAAGTGGAGCTTCTTTGACAAAGTCACCGGCCCCCTGGTGGACACCATCAAAATGTCCATCCTGGGCACCGTGATCGGCTGTCTGCTGGCCCTGCCGGTGGCAGTTCTCGCCTCCACCAACATCAACAAAAGCCATGCCGTGGTCAGCGTCTTTCGTTTCATCCTTGCGCTGATCCGGACCCTGCCCACCCTGGTTATCGCCCTGGTCTGCGCCCTGGTCTTCGGCCTGGGCACCTTTGCCGGCACCCTGGCCATCTCCATTTTCACCTTCGGCATCGTGGCCAAAATGCTCTACGAGAGTATCGAAACCATCGACATGGGGCCCTTCGAGGCCATGGAAGCCCTGGGCGCCAACAAGTTTCAGGCCTTCTGGTCGGCCTGTGTGCCTCAGATTCTGCCGGTCTACCTCAGCCACAGCCTGTACTGCTTTGAAATGAACGTGCGCGCCTCGGCCATTCTGGGCTACGTGGGTGCCGGCGGTATGGGCATCACCATCAACGAGCGCATCGGCTGGCGAGACTATGAAGGTCTCGGTATGGTGCTGTTGAGCCTGTTTGTGGTGGTGGTCGCCATCGAGTTCTTCAGCGAGTATCTGCGCCGCAAGTTAAGCTGAGAGGAGGGACGACATGGCTGATAAATTTGAACGCATAGAAGAAGTCCTGGACAAGAAGCTGACGGCCGCGGAAATGTACGCCATGCGCCCGCGCAAATGGTGGCTGTACACACTGATTGTATTGATCATTGTATGTCTGGTCTCCTGGTCCGGCTCCAGCATTCATTTTGAAGGGCTGACCGTCACTGGCCGCGAGGTGGCAAAAGGCGTCATCAGCGGCGTAAGCCATCCGGATATGAAGCTCATGTTCGGCACGGGCGAGACCGATGTGCCCTTCCTGCTGCTGCAGACC
>CACZSJ010000207.1 GCA_902783825.1 Oscillospiraceae bacterium
GGCAACATGAACGCCTACTCCACCAACGGCTCTGCCGACGTGGCCAAGCAGATGTCCTTCACCAACCACCTGATCGGCACCTGTGGCGCTTACATCAACATCGACGTCTGGAACTCCATCCCCGAGGCCTATCGGGACATCATCCAGGAGGAGTTCACCTATGGCGCCGCTGAGCTGACCCAGTTCACCGACGACAACTTCGCCTCCACGATGAAGATGCTCGAAGAGGAGCAGGGCTGCCACTTCAACGAGGTTGACGTCGAGGCTTTCCGTGCTGTTATGCAGCCGGAGTATGACCGCATGGTCGCCGAAGACGGCGTGACCGAGGGCTTCATCGCCCAGCTCCAGGAGCTGGTCGCCGAGTACGCCGCGGCCAACGGCTGAGTCTGCGTGGTGAAAACGACTCCATAGCATTTTGTCTTTGCCTGCCGCAGAACCTCTGCGGCAGGCAAAGATTTACTTGATTCCCAAAAGAAACTTGATTCCCAAAAGAAAGAAGGTGCCCGGCTTGAAAGAACGTGTCAAGCATATCCTGAAAAATCTGGACGCCTATTTTGCCGGACTGCTGTTTGCCGTCACCATGGTCGTGGTCGTCCTCAACGTGTTCATGCGCTACTTTGTCGGCCATGTCTTCCCCTGGGGCGAGGAGGTCGCCACAAGCTGCTTTGTGTATACGACCTTTATAGGCGCCGCTTGGTGTCTGCGCACGCGGCAGCACGTAGGCGTGGATCTGGCGGTGGAGAAGCTGCCGGCTGCGGCGCGCGCGGGCATGCAGGTGCTGACGGATTTGATTATCCTGGCGCTCAACTGCTACATCACCTATCTGTCCGTGCTGTTCATCATCTCCTCCAAGATCAAGACCATGCCCATCCTGAAGATCTCCTCGGTCTATCTCAACGCTTCCCTGACCATTGGCTTCGGTCTGATGGCGATCTACTCCCTGGTTAACCTGATTCAGGATATCCGGCACATGGGGAAAGCGAGGGCGGACGAATGAATCTGGTCATCTATCTGCCCATCATCATCGCCCTGGTGCTGTATTTTACGGGTATCCCCATCGCTTACGCACTGATCGGGGGCACTTTGTTCTATTTCGGCTTTGTGGACACCACGTCCAAAGCCTATCTGCTGTTGCAGAAGTTTATCACCGCCACGCAGTCCTTCCCTTTCCTGGCCATCCCCTTCTTCATCATGGCGGGATCGATTATGAACTACTCAGGCATGAGCAATAAGCTCATGGCCTTTGCCGACGCCCTGACGGGGCATCGCAAGGGCGGGCTGGCGCAGATCAACGTCCTGCTGAGCATGCTGATGGGCGGCTGCTCGGGCTCGGCAAACGCAGACGCCGCCATGGAGTGCAAGATGTTGGTTCCGGAGATGGAGACGCGCGGCTACGGCAAAGGCTTTTCTGCCGCTATTACCGCCGCCTCCTCCTGCATTACGCCCATTATCCCGCCAGGTATCAACCTGATTGTCTATGGTCTGATCGCAGGCGCCTCTGTGGGCAAGCTCTTTGCCGCCGGCTATCTGCCGGGTCTGCTGATGGCCGTAACGCTCATGATCGCGGTGGATCGCATCTCCCGCAAGCGCGGCTATGTGCCCTCGCGTGAGACCCGGGCCAGCGCCAAAGAAATCGGCAAGCAGGCACTGGACTCCTTCTGGGCCTTGTTCTTCCCGCTGGGCATCATCATGGGTATGCGCTTTGGCCTCTTTACCCCGACCGAGGCAGGCGGTGTGGGCGTGCTGTACTGCTTCATCATCGGCAAGTTTGTCTACAAGGGCCTGCGCAGGGAGCATTTTATCCAGATCTTCAAGGAGACCGTCTCCGGCACCTGCACGGTCATGCTCATCATCGTCGCGGCGACCCTGTTTGGCTACTACCTCAACTGGGAGAACATCCCCAACAAGCTGCTCAACGCCGTCAGCGGCATCGCCAGCAACAAGTATTTGGTGCTGTTGGTGCTCAACGTCGTGCTGCTGCTGGCCGGCATGTTCCTCGAAGGCGGCGCCGCGCTGATCATCCTGGCGCCCCTGATGGTCCCGCTGGTGAAGGCCGCCGGGATCGACCTCGTGCATTTCGGCATCGTCGTGAACGTCAACATCATGATCGGCGGACTCACGCCCCCCTTCGGCTCGATGATGTTCACCTGTGTAGCCATCACCAAATGTAAGATGACCGAATTTATCCGAGAGGTCATGCCCTTCATCCTGGCTCTGCTCATTGCCCTGCTGCTGCTGACCTATATTCCGGCCATCTCCCTGGCGCTGCCCAGGCTGCTCTACGGCTGAGGAGGTGCGTCTATGCAAGTAATGGCCCACAGAGGATACAGCGGCGCTTACCCGGAAAACACAATGCTGGCCTTCCGCAAGGCGGTGGAAGCCGGCTGCGACGGCATCGAGCTGGACGTACACATGAGCCGGGACAGGGTGCTCATGGTCTTTCATGACGAGGAACTCTCACGCACGACCGACGGCCAGGGCCGCCTGGGCGAACAGAGCTACGCGGAGCTGCGCCGCCTCAACGCGGCCCGGCTCTGGCGCGATCTCTCGCCGCAGCCCATCCCCAGCTTTGAGGAATACTGCCAATGGGCGGCGGAGCAGAGCATTTTCACCAACATTGAGATCAAGACCGACCATGTATATTATCCGGGCATTGAGGAAAAGGTTTGGGATACGCTGGTTCAATACGGACTACAGGAGCGCGTGATGTTCTCCTCCTTTAACCACTTCTCCCTGCTGCGCCTGCAAAAGCTGGTACCGGAAACGGTGAAGCTCGGCGCGCTGGTGCTCCCGGAGAGCGGCCCGCACATCAACCCCGGCGACTACTGCCGGGAGGCAGGCTTCCAGGCCTTCCACCCCGCCCTTCAGGGTCTGACGGCGGAAGCTGTGCAAAACTGCCATGCCCGGGGCATCGAGATCAATGCCTGGACGGTCAACGACATGGCCGGCCTGGAGCAGCTCCATGCCTGGGGCTGCGAAGGGATCATCACCAACTATCCCGGCGTCGCCAAGGCTTGGCTTGCCGGCCGGTGAAACCTCCGCCTCGTCCATCGCATCAACAAAAACGAGCAAGTCTGCGCGTTTAAGGCGCAGGCTTGCTCCTTTTGTTTTCGGCCTCCCAAGCCTTTGCCCCCGGCTCGTCCGCCTCTTCGGGTCATTGGGCAAAACGAATTAAAAAGCTATTTTTATCTTAGGTACTTTATCCATTGTTTCAAGGTGTAAAGAGTGATAAAATGATAACGAAGATGGCTCGATCTGCAGAGGCTTCCCTTCCAGGCCCGGATCGCCTCTCCCTGCCCGACGCCGTTTACGCGAATTGATTTACATGGAGGTATGCATATGGAACTGCAAAAGCTGCACTACGCCGTAGTCGATGGCATTGCCACCATCACCATGGATTGCGGCAAGAACCTCAATGCCATTGATGACCAGATGGCAGACGAGCTGATCTACGTGCTGGCCGAGGCGGAGAAGGATCCCGCCGTGAAGGTCATCATCCTCAACAGCGCCGCAAAAGCCTTTTCCGCCGGTGGCGATATCGGCTATTTCTATCAGCTGGTCAAGGCCGGCGGTGAGATCGACATGGACAGCCTCATCGGCAAAGTGGGCAAGATCACCAAGGGCATGAAGTCCAGCAGCAAGATGATCGTGGCCGCCGTCAACGGCGCGGCCGCCGGCGCAGGCTTCCCTCTGGCCCTGTCCGCCGACTTTATCATCGCCGATGACAAGGCCATGTTCATCCTGGCCTTTGTGAACCTGGGTCTGGTGCCCGACACCGGCGCGGCCTACCTGCTGTGCAAGGCCATCGGCGAAAAGCGCACCATGAAGTACGCCGCCACCGGCAAGCCCATCAAGGCCGGTGAGGCCGTGGCACTGGGTCTGGTGGAAAAGGTGGTGGCTCCCGAGGAGCTGGCCGCAGAGACCGAGGAGTTTGCCAGGAAGCTGGCTGCCGGCCCCCTGGTATCCTACAAGAACATCAAGAGGCAGATTTACGCCGCCGCCTTCTCCGATTACGAGCGTTTCCTGGACGACGTGGAGAATCCCACCCAGCACGAATGCTCCAACACCGAAGACTTCAAGGAAGGCTGCGCTGCCTTTATGGAGAAGCGCAAGGCCGAATTCCAGGGCAAATAAAACAACGTCGGGCGCTCGCGCCCAAGTAAAACGAAAGGTGGTACCCGATTTGAAAAACAAGGTTTTTACGCTTGAAGAGGTTCTGGATAAGCTCCACGACGGGCAGAGCGTCATGTTCACTGACCTGCACGGCGGACTGGCAGCCGACGAAATCATCGACGGCATGCTGGCCAAGGGCGTCAAGGATCTGACCGCGATTGGCGTGTCCTCCGGCCGCCACAACATGGGCATGGGCAAGCTGATTGCGGATCACCGGGTGAAAAAGCTGCTCACCACCCACATCGGCCTGAACAAGGCCAGCATTGAGCAGATGTTCGCCGGGGAGCTGGAGGTGGAGTTTATTCCTCAGGGCACCTTTGCCGAACGGATCCGCTGCGGCGGCTTCGGTCTGGGCGGCTGCCTGACCCGCTCGGGTCTGGGCACCCAGATGCAGGAAGGCAAGCAGATCGTCAACGTGGACGGCCTGGACTATATTCTGGAAAAACCCATCCGCGCCGACGTGGCGCTGCTGCACGCCACCAAGGCGGATAAAGCCGGCAACCTCTACTGTGCGGGCACCAGCCACCTGTGCGTGGACTACATGGCCATGGCTGCGGATCTGGTCATCGCCGAGGTGGAAGAGCTGGTAGAGATCGGCGAGCTGGATCCGGAAAAGGTCATCGTGCAGGCCCCCGTGGTGGACATGGTCTATGTCCGTCAGGGCGAGAAGGCCCCGCTGTGGAAGTCCTGGGCAAGCCAGATCGCGAAGATCCAGGAAAAAGAAGCGGCACAGGCGTAAGGAGGTAAAAAAGCATGGCATATACTGGACGTGAATTGATCGCGGCACGCTGCGCGAAATTCTTCAAAGACGGCGACTTTGTGAACCTGGGTATCGGCGTTCCTCTGATGTGCGTCAACTATCTGCCTGAGGGCGTGGATCTCTGGCTGGAGGCTGAGATCGGTGTGTGCGGCTGCGGCCCCATGCCCCACTACAGCCAGTGGGATATGAACATGGCCGACGCCGGCAGTCAGCCCATCTCGCTGATCAAGGGCGGCTCCTTCCTTCCCCATGACCGCTCCTTCGGCTTCATCCGCGGCGGCCACATCGATGCCACCGTGCTGGGCACGCTGCAGGTGGACGCGGAAGGCAACATCGCCAACTGGCTGATCCCCGGCAAGGTAGCCCCCGGCATGGGCGGCGCCATGGACCTGTGCGCCGGCGGCATCAAAAAGGTCATCGTTGCCACAGACCACTGCGAGAAAAGCGGCGCCTCCAAAATCCTCAAGAAGTGCACCCTGCCGCTGACAGGCGCCAAATGCGTCACCGATATCGTCACCGAGCGCTGCTACTTCCAGGTCACGCCCAATGGGCTGGTCCTGAAGGAGTTAGCTCCCGGCTACACCGTGGAAGACATTCGCGCCTGCACCGACGCGGACTTCACCGTGGCCGAGGATCTGGGCGTCATGGAATAAACCCGGGCACTTCCCCAAGTATAGAAAAAGGCGTTGTCTCCCCCCGGCCGAACAGGCCGGAGAGAGACAACGCTTTTCTCTTTGCGGCGGCGCGGACACGCGCCGCCGTATGCCTTATTGCAGAAACAGGAAGACCAGGATTACCACCAGGCCCACGCTGAACATCAGCAGGCTGAAGGCCAGGCTGGCCAGATAGCCCCGCGTGCCCGCAGGCTGCCGCTCGTAGATGGTGAAGCGGTCGTTTTCCGCCGGGTACACGTAGCCGTTGTGATTGCCGCTGTAGAGCAGCACGCAAAAGCCCTTGCGCAGCAGCTCCGGCAGGGTGCTGACCGTGCGGGCCAGCAGCGCCCCCACAAAGGGCAGCAGCTGCAGCAGCGCCGGCCGGTAGATCAGATTCTCCAAATCCAGGACCCGCGGCCAGAGATCCAGATACTGTCCCTTCCGGATCATCAGCTTGCGCACCAGCAGCAGATACACCGCCAGGCCGATGGCGATGGAAATGGCGCTTCCCTTGAGATTGGTCAGCGTGAAGTAGTGTACCGCATGGTAGCCCGGCTCCACATGGAAGAAGCCGTCGGCCAGGGCGGCCAGCCTGTCCATGCTCAGATAGACCGTGCAGCCCAGCAGGGGGATCAGCGCGGCGCACAGGCCCAGCACCGTGCCGGAGCTCAGCTTGCACCACTTGCCGTTCATCCCGTCATACTTTGCCTGCAGGGCGGGGTCCTGGTTTTTCTCCACGCACACGCAGATAAAGAGCTTGAGCATGTAGGCCAGGGTCAGGCCACCAGAGAGCAGGAAGATCCACTCCGCCGCCCGGTAGGCGCCCGCCGCGTGGCCGGCGTGCTCCAGATGGTGGACGTACTCCACGATGCTCTCGTGCAGCAGGGTCTTGGACACGTAACCGCTGCCCCCGGGAATGCCCGCCAGACCGCACAGGCCCATGAGCATGGCAAAGGCAAACAGCGGCTTGCCCCGCCCGAAGCCGCGAATCCGGTTCAGCTCCAGCTGATGCAGGTTCATAAACACCGCGCCGGCGGCCAAGAACAGCGTCAGCTTGAACAGGGAGTGGTTGAGCATGTGCAGCACCAGACCGTGAACCGCCAGGGCGTTCTCCTCAGCCAGCAGCTCGCTCATGGCCACGCCCGTGAGGATGAAGCCGATCTGGCTCATAGAGGAGCAGGCCAGGGTGCGCTTGAGGTTGGTGCTGAACACGCCCAGCACCGCGCCGGTGGCCATGGTGATCATAGCCAGCACCAGCATCGTCTTGCCCCAGGCCGCATCGTGCAGGAAGAGTTTGGCCGACAGCACCAGGATTCCGAACACGCCCGCCTTGGTGATGATACCCGACAGCAGGGCCGAAGCCGTAGCCGGGGCCACCGGGTGGGCGGCGGGCAGCCAGGTGTGCAGGGGCCACATGCCGCACTTGGCGCAGAA
>CACZSJ010000208.1 GCA_902783825.1 Oscillospiraceae bacterium
GGCCGGATTTCGCCCTCTCGGCGGATGCGTTCCTCCAACAGCTCCATGTCTGTCCCTCCTTGCAGTTTTTCTGTTTTCAGTATACCCAAGATTGTCCCCCGACGCAAGAGTCTTTTCCCCGGCCGTTTTCCCTTACAACCGAAAAAAGCCCGTCGTTGCGCACGACAGGCTTGTTTCGGGTAATTTCAAAGGATTCAATTACACAGCGCGCGTGACCTTTCCGCTGCGCAGGCAGCGCGTGCATGCGTAGACATGCTTGGGCGTTCCGTCCACGATGGCCTTGACGCGCTTCACGTTCGGCTTCCAGGTACGGTTGGTCCGTCTGTGGGAATGGCTGACCTTAATCCCAAAGGACACGTCCTTGTCACAGAACTGGCACTTTGCCATAAGCTGAAGCACCTCCTTGCTCGTAAGTTGCCGCTCAAAAGACAGCTTGTATATAATAGCAGATGCCCGGCCGAAATGCAAGCTCTTTTTTCGCGGATTCTGCGGCTTTTTACGCCCGGGTGTGTGTAAAAAACAGTTGCCAAATTCGCGGAAAATGACTATTATAAAGATGTGAGAACTTCTACGACACCGGCTGCTGCGGAGGAAAGAACGATGAAAAGCAAATACACTGTCCTGCTCAAGACCATTGCGGAAGAACACGGGCTGCGGCCCCTGCATCTGTCCCGGGACTATGAAACGGCCGTGGTCACCACCGCGGACGTGAATCGTCCGGCCATGCAGCTTGCAGGCTTTTATAACTATTTTGATCCCAAGCGCATTCAGATTCTCGGTCGCGTGGAGAGCACCTATCTGGACACGCTCAGCCCGGCGGCACGGCTGGCCGCCTACGACCGGTTTATGGGCTATGACATCGCGGCGCTGGTCATCTGCCATGGGGTGCAGCCCTCGGAGGAGTGCCTGCAAATGGCCGCCAAGCACGACCGGAACGTTTTTATCACCAGCGAAGATACCTCCGCCTTTTTGGCCAAGCTGATCGGCAACCTGCACAATCATCTGGCGCCCCGGCTCACCTCTCACGGCGTGCTGGTGGAAATATACGGCGAGGGCGTTCTGCTTACCGGCGAGAGCGGCATCGGCAAGAGCGAAACCGCCCTGGAGCTGGTCAAGCGCGGGCATCGGCTTGTGGCCGACGACGCGGTAGAGATCAAGCTCGTGGGCTCGGACACGTTGGTAGGCACCGCCCCGGCGATCATCCGTTATTACATGGAGCTGCGCGGCATCGGCGTGATCAACGTCCGGCATCTGTACGGCGTGGGCGCCATCAAGCCGGAGACCGGGATCGACCTGGTGGTGAAGATGGAAGCCTGGGAGCAGGGCAAGGCCTACGATCGGCTGGGTCTGGACAGCGCGACGGAAGAGATTCTGGGCGTCAAGCTGCCCTGCGTGACCATCCCGGTAACGCCCGGGCGAAATCTGGCGGTGATCTTGGAATTGGCCGCCATGAACAATCGACAGAAAAAGATGGGCTATAACGCTGCCGAGACCCTTGCGGCCGAGCACGACCTGGCCATCGACACCGGCAATTTTGAATAGCAGGAGACTGGAATGGAGAATCTGGAACTTGCCATCGCGAAAATCAAAGAGGAAATGCCCGGCCTGACGCTGCTGGAGAACGAGCCGCTTGCGGCTCACTGCTCCTTTCGGATCGGCGGCCCTGTGCGCGCCCTGGCCATTCCTTCGGACCTGAGCGCGCTGAGCAAAATCTGCTGTCTGCTCAAGGAGCATCAGCTGGCGCCGTTTCTTTTGGGCAATGGGACCAACTTGCTCTTTCCTGATGAGGGCCTGGCCGATCTGTTTATCATCAGCACGGAGAAGCTCACCCGGCTTTTTCTGCTGCCTGACGGCGCAATCTACGCTGAAGCGGGGGTTTCCCTGTCTCGTCTGGCCAGCTTTGCGCAGCAAAACGGCCTGGCCGGCCTGGAATTTGCCTCTGGGATCCCCGGCAGTCTGGGCGGTGGCTGTCTGATGAACGCCGGCGCCTACGACGGGGAGCTGAAGGACGTGATCGAGAGCGTAGTCTGTTACTATCTGCCGGAACAGGCTCTGGTTGAGCTGTCCGCGGAGGAATGCGGCTTTGCTTACCGCAGCAGCGCCTTTCAGACCCGACCCGGTTTTGTGATTCTCAGCGCCGTTTTGCGCCTGCGGCCGGACGACGGCGAGCAGATCGCCGCCCGGATGCGGGAGCTCAATGAAAAGAGGCGGGAGAAACAGCCTCTGGATCTGCCCTCCGCCGGCAGCGCTTTCAAACGGCCGCCCGGACATTTTGCCGCGGCGCTGATTCAGGAAGCGGGCCTCAAAGGCTACCGGGTGGGAGGCGCCCAGGTCTCGGAAAAGCACGCGGGCTTCGTGGTCAACACCGGCGGCGCCAGCTCCCACGATGTGTACGATCTGATGATGCACGTGCGCAAAACCGTCTATGAACACAGCGGCATCGTTTTGGAGCCGGAGATGATCATGCTGGCCCCGGATTATAAACTGGAGGATCACGGCCCCGCCGTTCCCCGGCATTTTATCACCGTCAATCAGCCGAATTTCAGCCAGGAGACGCCTTGAACAGCCCCCTTGGGGCAGGAGAGAGACTATGGA
>CACZSJ010000209.1 GCA_902783825.1 Oscillospiraceae bacterium
GGAGCGGGTCATGGACTCCAACGACCTGGAACGGGAGCGGGGCATCACCATCATGGCCAAAAACACCGCCGTCTGGTACGGGGATACCAAGATCAACATCGTGGACACCCCGGGCCACGCGGACTTCGGCGGCGAGGTGGAGCGGATCCTGAAGATGGTCAACGGCGTCATTTTGCTGGTGGACGCGGCGGAGGGACCCATGCCCCAGACCCGCTTTGTTCTCAACCGCGCCCTGGAGCTGGGGCATCGGGTGATCGTGGTGGTCAACAAGATCGACCGGCCGGATCAGCGGATCCATCAGGTGATCGACGAGGTGCTGGAGCTGCTGATGGACCTGGACGCCACCGACGAGCAGCTGGATTCCCCCATGCTTTTCTGCTCCGGCCGGCAGGGAACCGCCAGCTATTCCCCGGACGCGGCGGGCACGGATCTCAAGCCCCTGTTTGAGACCATCCTGGAATACATTCCCGCACCGGAAGGGGACGAGGACGCGCCCTTCCAGATGCTGGTGAGCAGCATAGATTATAATGAATACGTGGGCCGCATTGCCATTGGCCGGATCGAGCGGGGTCAAATCCGGCAGAACCAGGAAATCGAGGTCTGCAATTATCACAAGCCCGAGGCGGCGCCGCTCCGGGCCAAGGCCGTGTCCCTGTATCAGTTTGATGGGCTCAACCGGGCGCCGGTCACCCAGGCGGGCGCAGGCAACATCATTGCCATGAGCGGCATCGGGGACGTAACCATCGGGGACACCGTCTGCGCTCGGGGAGCGGCGGAGCCGCTGGCCTTTGTGCAGATCGGTGCGCCGACGCTGGAAATGACCTTCTCCGTCAACGACAGCCCCTTTGCCGGGCGCGAGGGCAAGTTTGTCACTTCCCGACAGATCCGGGATCGGCTACTGCGGGAGACGCTCAAGGACGTGTCCCTGCGGGTCACGGAGCTGGAAGGCAGCACCGACGGCTTCAACGTGGCCGGCCGGGGAGAGATGAGCCTGTCCATCCTGATCGAGACCATGCGCCGGGAGGGCTATGAGTTTCAGGTTTCCCCGCCCCGGGTGCTGTATCAGGAGATCGACGGCAAACGCTGCGAGCCCGTTGAGCGGGTGGTGGTGGACGTGCCGCAGGAGGCTATGGGCTCCGTCATGGAGAAGCTGGGCGCCAGAAAGGGCGAATTCCTGGAGATGACCCCGGTGGGAAGCCGGATGAAGCTGGAATTTCTGGTGCCGTCCCGGGGCCTTTTCGGCTACCGTAACGAGTTTCTCACCGACACCAAGGGCGAGGGCATCCTGGCCTCCGTCTTTGAACGCTACGAGCCGTATAAGGGAGAGATTGCCCGCCGGGGCACCGGCTCGCTGATCGCCTACGAGACGGGGGAGGCCGTGGCCTACGGCATCTGGAACGCCCAGGAGCGGGGCGCCATGTTCATCAGTCCCGGCACCAAGGTCTATGCGGGCATGGTGGTGGGCGTCTGCCCCAAGGCCGAGGACGTGCCGGTGAATGTGTGCCGCACCAAGCATCTGACCAATACCCGGGCCTCCGGCTCGGACGAGGCCCTGCGGCTGATCCCGCCCAGGCAGCTGAGCCTGGAGCAGTGTCTGGAATTCCTGGCCGACGACGAGCTGCTGGAGGTGACCCCCAAGAGCCTGCGCCTGCGCAAGAGCATCTTGGATCACGGCCAGCGGATGCGGGCCGTCATGCGCAACCGATAGAGAAAAAAGGGCGGCGCTCTGCACAAAGCGCCGCCCTGCTGTTTTGGATCGGATTGCCGCGATATACAAAATTTATGAAAAAATATAAAAAAATTTGCATTTTGCGATTTAATGCTTTATAATAGTAAAACGCAAAAGACTACGGTCGGCGCAAGGGCCGGCCCTTGCCTCTTCTCCCGCGGAGAAGAGGATGCGCAGCTGAAAACATAAGGAAAACGGGCGCGATGCGGCCCGGACAGGTGACACAATGAACGCGAAGTTCCTTTCCTATTTAATCAAGCGCCTGCTGATGGCGCTGCTGACGATTTTCCTGGTGGTTGCGATCACCTTCTTCGTCATGCATGCAATCCCGGCAAGCCCCTTCAGCTCTGAAAAGGCGAAGAGCGACGCTGTGATTGCGGCGCTGGAGGCGAAGTACGGCTTCGATAAGCCCGTGCCCGTCCAGTTTCTGAATTATCTCAAGAACATCCTCCACGGGGATTTCGGCCTTTCCACCGGATGGGTCGGCAACACCGTGATGGAGCTGATCATCGGCGGCTTTTCCTATTCCGCGCGGATTGGCTTTACGGCGGGCGTCCTTGCCCTGTTTATGGGGGTAATCCTTGGCTCCCTTGCGGCCCTGCAGCGAGGGAGGCTGCTGGATAAGATCATTCAGGTGGTTACGACGGCGCTGGTGTCCATGCCCTCCTTTGTCATGGCGACGATCCTGCTGCTGGTGTTCTCCCTGCAGTTAGGCTGGCTGCCCTCGATGGGCAATCAGAGGGGCGGCCTGATCCTGCCGATCATTTCGCTGAGTCTTTACCCGATGGCCTATACCACCCGCCTGCAGCGCTCCTCCATGCTGGACGTGCTGGGGCAGGACTATATCCGCACGGCGCGGGCCAAGGGCGTAAAAAACAGCCGGGTGATTTTTAAGCACGCGCTGAAGAACACGCTGACGCCGGTCATTACCTATGCCGGACCCATGATGGCCTATATCCTGACGGGCTCCATGGTGGTGGAAAATATTTTTTCCGTTCCCGGCCTCGGGCGGCTGTTCACCAACAGCATGCTGCGTACGGACTATATGATGATTATGGGCGTTACCATCTTTCTCGCCACCATGATCATCCTCATGAACTTTATCGGCGACATTCTGTATAAGGTTGTCGACCCGCGCATTGATCTGAGCTGAGACGGGAGGAAAAAGCATGTCGGAAGCAAAGAAAAAAATCAAAAATCCCATCAGCCTCCAGGTCGATCCCGCCCTGTTTGAGGCGGCCAGCGAGGAGGAAAAGGCACAGCAGGTCAGCATGCGGGAATCGGTGTCCTTCATGCGGGACGCGATGCGCCGTCTGCGGAAAAACCACATCGCCATGGCGTCCCTGTTCGTCATCGTGGTCGTTGCGCTGATCGCCTTTATCGTGCCCCATTTCTATCCCTATACCTATACCAAGCAGGACGTTTCGGCCCAGAATCTGGCGCCCTTTGAGTACAGCGCCAAGGAGCAGGCCAAAATCGACCGGGGCGACAGCGTGTTTCCCCACATCATGGGCACCGACGCGCTGGGGCGCGACTATGCCATCCGCGTCATTTACGGCACACGCATTTCGCTGATCGTGGGCATCTTCTCGGCCCTGATCGTTATCGTCATCGGCATTATATACGGGGCCATATCCGGCTATTTCGGCGGGAAGGTGGATTTGATTATGATGCGCGTAGTCGACATCATCTACTCCCTGCCGGACGTGCTGATTGTCATCTTGCTTTCGGTGGCGATCAAGGACTGGGTGGCCAGCTCCAAAAGCGAACTGGTCTCCCGACTTGGCGCGGGCATGGTGTCAATCTTCATCGTGTTTGGTCTGCTGTACTGGGTTTCCATGGCACGGCAGGTGCGCGGCCAAATTCTTTCCATCAAGGAGCAGGAGTACGTGCTGGCCTCCAAGGCCATCGGCGCCTCCCCGGCCCGCATCATCCGCAAACACATGATCCCCAATTGCGTGTCGGTTATCATCATCATTGCCGCCATGCAGATTCCCAGCGCCATTTTTACCGAGAGCTTTTTGAGCTTTCTGGGTCTGGGCGTTTCCGTGCCGATGCCGTCGCTGGGCTCTCTTGCCTCGGACGCGCGCACGGGCCTTCGCTCCTATCCGTACCAGCTGCTGTTCCCGGCGATGGCAATTTTCCTGATCGTTTTGGCCTTTAACCTGCTGGGCAGCGGCCTGCGCGACGCTTTCGACCCGAAGCTGCGGTCCTAAGGAGGAGAGCGTATGAGCATGCTCGAAGTGAAAGATCTTCATACCTCTTTCTTTACGCCCTCTGGCGAGGTGAAGGCCGTCAACGGCCTGTCTTTCCGGCTGGAGCGTGGCCGTGTGCTGGGCATCGTGGGGGAAAGCGGCTCCGGCAAATCGGTCAGCGCCTACTCTGTTTTGCAGATCCTCACCAATCCCGGAAGAATCGTCTCCGGTTCTATCAAGCTCCACGGTGAGGAGCTGGTGGGAAAAAGCGACGCGGAGATGCGAGAGATCCGCGGGAATAAAATCAGCATCATCTTCCAGGATCCGATGACCTCCCTCAACCCAACCTTTACCATCGGCAATCAGCTGGAGGAGGCCATCATCCTGCACACCAACCGCAATCGCCGGCAGGCGGAGGAGCGGGCGGTGGAGATGCTGAAGCTGGTGGGCATTTCCGAACCGGAGAAACGGATTCGGCAGTATCCCTATGAGCTCTCCGGCGGCATGCGCCAGCGGGTGATGATCGCCATGGCGCTGGCCTGTGAGCCGGACGTGTTGATCGCGGATGAGCCTACCACCGCGCTGGACGTGACGATCCAGGCGCAGATCCTGGATTTGATGCTGGAGCTTCAGAAGGAGCTGGGCATGGCGATCATCATGATTACCCACGACATGGGCGTGATTGCCTCGATCTGTGATGAAATGATCGTCATGTACGCCGGCGGCGTCTGCGAGCGCGGTACGACGGATGCGGTGTTCTACCATCCGATGCATGAATATACCAAGGGCTTGATGCGGTCCATCCCGGATCTGAGCGACGATGAGAAAACGCGGCTGGTGCCCATCAGCGGCACGCCCATCGATCTGCTGAACATGCCGCCAGGCTGTCCCTTTGCTCCGCGCTGCGACAAGGCCATGAAGATCTGCCTGCAGGAAAAGCCTCAGGAATACTGGGTTGGCCACGACCACCTGGCTGCCTGCTGGATGAATGTGAAAAACGGTCTGTGCTGCGCAGAGCGCCCGGAGAGAGAGGAGGACGAAGCATGAGCGAAAAGGAACGCTTTCAGCCGAATCCCGAGTATCTTCTCCAGGTGCGGCATCTGAAACAGTACTTCCCCATCTCCACCGGTTTTTTGAAGACGACCATGCTCAAGGCGGTGGACGACGTCTCCTTTGATATCAAAAAAGGGGAGACACTTGGCCTCGTAGGGGAGAGCGGCTGCGGGAAGACCACCGTGGGACGCACACTCCTGCAGTTGTACAAGCCCACGGGCGGTGAGGTATGGTTTGACGGCAAGCGCATTGACAGCAAAGAGTCGCTGCGGGAGTTTCGCCGCCGGGCTCAGATGGTGTTTCAGGATCCGTATTCGTCTCTGAATCCGCGTCTGACCGTGGCGGACATCGTGGCGGAGCCCATCGATGTGCACGGCCTGTGCCCGGATAAGCAGGCGCGGGAGGCGCGTATTCGGGAGCTGATGAGCCTGGTGGGCCTGAACACCGAGCACGCTACCCGCTATGCCCATGAGTTTTCCGGCGGTCAGCGGCAGCGCATTGGCATTGCCCGGGCGCTTGCCTCCAATCCGGAATTTATTGTCTGTGACGAGCCGGTCTCGGCGCTGGACGTGTCCATCCAAGCCCAGGTCATCAACATGCTGGAGGATCTGCAGAAGCAGCTGGGGCTAACGTATCTGTTTATCGCCCACGACATCAGCGTGGTCAAGCATATTTCCAACCGCATCGCCGTGATGTATCTGGGGCACATGATGGAGCTGGCGGAAGCCAACGAGCTGACGCGTCACCCGCTGCACCCCTATACCGTTTCCCTGATGAGCGCGGTCCCGATCCCCGATCCGAGGGAGAGTCGCAAGCAAAAGCGCATCGTCCTCGAGGGCGACGTGCCAAGCCCGTTGCGGGTGCCCTCCGGCTGTCCCTTCCGCACCCGCTGCAGCAGGGCGGAGGCTATCTGCGCGGAGATCTGCCCGGAGCTGCGGGAGGCGGCCCCCAAGCATTTTGTGGCTTGCCACAAAGTATAATCGTTGTTTGCGGCCGAGAGGCGTGAACATATACAACATTCTAATTTTTCCAAAAGGAGGAAACAACATGAAAAGAGCCATCGCAATGTTACTTGCCCTGGTGATGGTATTCGCGCTGTGTGCATGTGGGAGCACGGCCCCGGCCCCCGCGGCCACCGAGGCCCCTGCGGCAGCTGCGGACACCCCCGCTGAAGCCCCTGCGGACGCCCCCGCTGAAGCCGGTGACCAGCCCAAGGTCATCAGCCTGTTCCTGGGCGGCGGCACCCCCCTGTCCATGGATCCCGCGCTCAACAGCGCGTCTGCGGGCTCCAACATCATCCGCTCCGCCTTTGCCGGTCTGACTGGTTTCCAGTATGACGCCAGCGGCGAGCC
>CACZSJ010000210.1 GCA_902783825.1 Oscillospiraceae bacterium
GCATGCAGGCCATCGCGAGGAATTTCCCGATCAGCAGCATGCCTTGCCCGCCGAAGCCGGCAAAAATGAATTCTTTCGTCATTTGCCTTCAGCCCCCTTGTCTTTGTATACGCCGAGCGGATAATACGGGATCATGTTCTCTTCCAGCCATTTCATGGCTTCCACCGGGCTCAGCCCCCAGTTCGTCGGGCAGGTGGAGAGCACCTCGATCAGGCAGAAGCCCTTGCCCGCTTTCTCGTATTCAAACGCCTTCTTGATGGCTTTTTTGGTTTTAATGATATTTGCGTTGGTGTCGACGGCGCAGCGCTCAATATAGTAGGCGCCGGGAACCTGCGAGAGCATCTCGCTTATTCTGATCGGGGCGCCGCACCAGGCCTCGTCACGGCCGAAGGGGGAGGTTGTCGTCCGCTGGCCGACCAGGGTGGTCGGAGCCATCTGGCCGCCCGTCATGCCGTAAATCGCGTTGTTGACGAAGATCGTGACGATTTTTTCGCCGCGGTGTGCAGCATGGACGATCTCCGCCGTGCCGATGGAGGCGAGGTCGCCGTCTCCCTGATACGTGAAGACGAGGGTGTCCGGCTTTGCACGCTTGACGCCGGTCGCCACAGCGGGTGCACGCCCGTGGGCGGCTTCCAGCATGTCACAGTTGAAGTAATCGTAGGCAAAGACAGAGCATCCCACAGGTGCCACGCCTGCGATTTTTTCGCCCATTCCGCTCTCCTCCAGGCACTCCGCCACGAGGCGATGGATGATGCCGTGGTTGCAGCCCGGGCAGTAGTGGAACGGCTTCTCTGTCAGATAAGAGGTTTTCTCAAAAAGTACAGACATGTTACCGGCCCTCCTTCATCTCATGGATCTTTTCCGCGATCTCGGCCGTCGTGGGCATCTGGCTGCCGCAGTGGCCGAAATACTGTACCTCCTTGGTTCCGGCGACGGAAAGCAGAACGTCTTCCTTCATCTGGCCTTCGTTTGCTTCCACGTCGAGAATCGCTTTGCAGTTTTTGGTGGCTTCTTTCAGTTCCTCATACGGGAAAGGCCATACGGTGATCGGGCGGAATACGCCGACCTTGATGCCTTCCGCACGCAGTGCATCGGCGGCGGACTTGGCAATGCGGGCCACGGTTCCGAAGGCGGTGATAATAAACTCGGCATCCTCCGTCTTGTAGCATTCCCACATTCTCTCGTTCTTTTCGATTTCCCGGTAGGTGGCCTGCAGTACGGCGTTGTGCTCGGACAGCTCTTCCGTTGTGATGAACAGGGAGTTGATTACGGCGCGCTTTGCCGGATCATCACCCGGCTTCCATCCGGTCACGGCCCAGGGTTTCTTTTCCGGATCGACCTTGAACTCCGTCATCTCGGGCATTTCCACCGGCTCCATCATCTGGCACATGATGCCGTCTGCAAGGATCAGGCAGGGCACGCGGTACTTTTCCGCTTTGTCATAGGCAAACATCATGATATCGATGGCTTCCTGGATCGATGCGGGGGCAAAGGTGATCAGATGGTAGTCTCCGTTTCCGCCGCCCTTCGTGGCCTGGAAGTAGTCGCCCTGGGAGGCCTGGATGCTGCCGAGGCCGGGGCCGCCGCGCATCACGTTGAGAATAACGGCCGGAAGCCTTGCGCCAGCCATATAGGAAATACCCTCCTGTTTGAGGGAGACGCCGGGGCTGGAGGAAGAGGTGATAACACGCTCACCGGTTGCGGCGGCGCCGTATACCATGTTGATGGCTGCAACTTCGCTCTCCGCCTGCAGGAAGCAGCCGCCGACTTCAGGCAGCCGGGCGGACATGTATTCCGGGATCTCGGTCTGCGGGGTGATCGGATAGCCAAAGAAGAAACGAGCGCCGGCACGAATCGCAGCCTCCGCAATCGCTTCGCTACCCTTCATAAGAGTCAGTGCCATTTTCTTATTCCTCCTTACTTTTCTACCCGGATCGCCACGTCGGGGCAGGTCCGTGCGCAGGACGCGCAGGCAATGCACGCCTCCGGTTTGACTACCTCCGCAGGATGGTAGCCCTTTGCGTTGAGCTTGGTCCTGGAAAGGGCGAGTACGTCTTTCGGACATGCTCTGACGCACAAGCCGCAGCCCTTGCAGACCAGCTCATTGATTGTCACCTTTGCCATGATTCTACCTCTTTTCTTTTATGATTTCGGGATTGCTGTTCGTAACCGCTTTCGCGGGGATTCACAGATATTCCAGCTGCTGGGGCTTCTTCTCGCCCAGGCTGTTGATCCAGCTGTTCCAGTCGCGCTTCATATAGATGTCGATGGGCAGGGGCTGGCCGATGTAGCGGGGGTCGTGCCCTTCCGCGAGAAACTGCTCCAGCAAAACGGTTTTGCCGGAGGTGTACAGCACCGGCACGCCGGTACGCTCCGACACTTCCCGGATAACGGTATAGCCGTCTCGCAGCTCATCGGGTCCGGTCAGCTCCGCCAGGTTGGTGTTGTTGATCATGCCGGTGATCTTCAGCCGGGAATGGGCCTGCATCTCCTCCTGCAGCCGGATGATCTTCTCCACCGTGCCCGCCAGCGGACGCCGGATGTTCACCACGTTGAGCACCTCCAGAGCTCCCGGCTCCAGCGCCATGAAGTCCTCATGGTAGCGGCCCAGGGCCGTGGCGCCCGTGGAGTCTCCGCCCACGTCGAAAATCACCGTGTCCCAGTCCATGGCGAAGGCGGAGGCCACCTCCGCAGGCAGCGAGAGCGTCTCGATGCCGGAGTTGGCAAAGTTGGGCGAGACCAGGCGGATCTCCTTCATACGGGTCATGTTGCCCCGCTCCGTCAAACGGAAATAGGTGTTGACCATGTCCAGATCCAAAAGCTCCGTACGCTCTCCGCGCTCGGCCGCCTTAAAGGCAAAATTCAAGGCCAGCTCGCTCTTGCCGCTGCCATAATTGCCAATGAGCACAAATACTTTTTTCATGCCGTCGCCTCACGATCCGTCTGTAAGCAGGTATTCTGCTCCGTATCATATTTTATCATCTGCGCCCCAAGGCCGTCAATGAACAAGATGCATAGATTTTTTCTGTTTTTAATAGCGGTATGACGAATCAAGAAAATTTTTGCCTTTCTTTTGATGCAAAAATTGATTGTTGTTCCAAATTGTGCGTTTTTCCCTTGTTCCCCAACAAAAGGGACAGCCTGCTCGGCTGTCCCTGTAGCTTCTCTATTCTTCTTCCGGATCGCTCAGCCTGCCGTCGGCGGTGAGCAGGGTCAAGCCGTCCTCCGCCATGCTGGCCACGCCGTCCCCCACCAGGATGCGCAGCTGCCGTCCGTCCTCTCCCGTGCAGCGCACCAGGCCTTTTTCCACCGCGCAGAGCATGGGCGCGTGGCGGGCCAGGATCCCCACAGAGCCGAAGGGCGTGGGCAGGTTGACGCTGGACACTTCCCCTTCAAATATCGTTTTCTCACTGCTGAGCACACAAAAATGAAACAATCTGGCCATGGCGTTTCCTCAATACGTGCCGCGCTTGGCCAGCACCTCGTCGATGCCGCCGCACATGAGAAAGGCCTGCTCGGGCAAATCGTCCACGTCTCCGCCCAGAATGGCCTGGAAGCCTTTGATGGTCTGCTCCATGGGCACGTACTTGCCCTCCATGCCAGTGAAGTTCTCCGCCACGTGGAAGGGCTGGGACAAAAAGCGCTGGATACGTCTGGCACGGTTGACGGTGGTCCGGTCCTCCGCCCCCAGTTCTTCCATGCCCAGCACCGCGATGATGTCCTGCAGCTGCCGGTATTTCTCCAGCACGGCCTGAACCGCCCGGGCGGTTTCATAGTGGGCCTTGCCCAGGGTCGCCGGCTCCAAAATCCGGGAGCTGGACTCCAAAGGATCCACCGCCGGATAAATGCCCAATTCCGCGATGGAACGGGAAAGCACCGTGGTGGCGTCCAGATGGGCAAAGGCCGTCGCCGGGGCCGGGTCCGTCAAATCGTCCGCCGGGACGTAGATGGCCTGCACCGAAGTGACCGAGCCCTGCTTGGTGGAGGTGATGCGTTCCTGCAGATCGCCCATCTCCGTGGCCAGCGTGGGCTGATAACCCACCGCCGAGGGCATTCGCCCCAGCAGCGCCGAAACCTCGGAGCCGGCCTGGGTGAAGCGGAAGATGTTGTCGATAAACAGCAGCACGTCCTGGCCGCCGGCGTCCCGGAAGTTTTCGGCGATGGTCAAGCCGGACAGCGGCACCCGCAGACGGGCGCCGGGCGGCTCATTCATCTGCCCAAACACCAGGGCCGTTTTGTGGATGACCCCGGATTCCGTCATCTCATTCCACAGGTCGTTGCCTTCCCGGCTGCGTTCTCCCACTCCGGCAAAGACGGAATAGCCGCCATGCTCGTAGGCCACGTTGCGGATCAGCTCCTGGATCAGCACCGTCTTGCCCACGCCGGCGCCCCCAAACAGGCCGATCTTGCCGCCCCGGGCGTAAGGCGCCAGCAGGTCGATGACCTTGATGCCCGTCTCCAGCAGCTCCGTGGCCGGCAGGATCTCGGTGAAGACCGGTGGCTTGCGGTGGATGGGCAGGCGCTTGTCCGCCTGCACGGGGCCTTTCCCGTCAATGGGTTCGCCCACCACGTTGAACATTCTCCCCAGGGTCGCCTCCCCCACCGGCATGGTGATGGACGCGCCGGTATCCCGGGCCTCGCAGCCCCGGGAAATGCCGTCGGTGGAGGACAGGGCAATGCAGCGCACGTCGCCGCCGCCAACCTGCTGTACCACCTCCAAAACCACCGTGCGGTCCTCCAGGGGGATCTCAATGGCGTTATACAGCTCCGGCAGCGCCCCCTCGGGAAAGTGAACGTCGACAACCGGGCCGATGACCCGTTTTACAATGGCATGTTCCATGGGATTCCTCCCTCAGCAGTTTTCCCTCTCGGGATTTCAGTCGGCTCAGAATCGCTCTGCGCCGTCCCGCCGCAGGGCTTCCGCCCCGCCCACGATCTCGGAAATCTCCGTAGTAATGGCCGTCTGCCGCGCGTGGTTGAGCTCCAACCTCAGCTCCGCCAGCAGCTCCTCGGTGTTGTCCGTTGCCGCCGTCATGGCCGTCATGCGGGCGGAATGCTCCCCCGTACGGGCTTCCAGCAGCAGGGCATGCACCGTGTTGTTCAGATACAATTGCAAAAGCTTTTCCAAAAGAGACTCCCGGTCCGGTTCAAAAAGGTAGCGTTCCCGGGCGCTTCCCTCCCGCGCCAGCGTCAGGGGCAGCAGCCTCTTGTGCGTGGGCTGCTGCTGCAGAACGGAGCGATAATGCTGATAGACCATCTGCACCTCGTCCGCCTGTCCGCTCTGATACAGCTCCCGCAGGTAGGCGGCCAACTCTCCAGCCTCCTGGGCGGCAGGCGTGTCGCTGACGGCAACGCTGCGTTCCACAGCGATTCCCGCGCCGGGCAGCAGCTCCTTTCCCCAGCGGCCGCAAACCACGAAGAAGCTCTCCCGGCTGTCCTGCCGCGCCAGCTCCTGCGCGTAACGCAGCAGCGCGTGATTGTAAGTGCCGCAGAGACCCCGGTTTCCCAGCAGCAGCACATAGCAGACCCGGCGGCTTTCCTCGCGGGGCTGCAGCAGCGGGTTTTGCAGCTCCTGCAGATCGGCGCAGACCTCCGCCAGCAGCGTTTCACAACGCCCGGCAAAAGCCTGCTGGGCGGCGAAGGCCTCCTGGGTTCGCCGCAGCTTGGCCGCCGCCACCATTTTCATGGACTTGGTGATCTGCCGCGTGTTCTCCACGCCCTTGATGCGTTTGTTGATTTTTCGCAGATTGGCCATGCTCTCCCCCGCCCGCCTTTCAGGCGGCGCTCCTTACGAAAAGCTCTCCACAAACTGCGCGATCAGATCCCGCAGTTTTTTCACGTCGTTCTCGCCCAGCTTTTCTCCTGCCAGAATCCGTTCCCGCAGTCCGGGCGCCCGCTCGTTCACATAGGGCAGCAGCTCCGCCTCAAAGCGGCCCACGTCTTCCAGCGCCACTGCGTCCGCGTAGCCCTCGTTGACCGCGAAGATGGCGATCACCTGGTCGCTGGCCTCCAGCGGCGCATACTGCTCCTGCTTGAGCAGCTCGGTCATCCGGTCGCCCCGGTGCAGGGTGGCCTGGGTGGTCTTGTCCAGATCGGAACCGAACTGCGCAAAGGCGGCCAGCTCCCGGTACTGTGCCAGATCCATGCGCAGCCGCCCCGCCACCTGTTTCATGGCGGCCAGCTGCGCCGAGCCGCCCACCCGGGACACGGACAAGCCCACGTTGACCGCGGGCCGCACCCCGGCGTTGAACAGATCTGTCTCCAAAAAAATCTGACCGTCGGTGATGGAAATCACATTGGTGGGAATGTAGGCCGAGATGTCTCCGGCCTGGGTCTCAATGATGGGCAGGGCGGTCATGCTGCCTCCGCCCGCCTCCGGGCTGAGCCGCGCCGCCCGCTCCAGCAGGCGGGAGTGCAGGTAAAACACGTCTCCGGGATAGGCCTCCCGTCCGGGCGGCCGGTGCAGCAGCAGGGAGATTTCCCGATAGGCCACCGCCTGCTTGCTCAAATCGTCATAGACGATCAGCACGTCCCGGCCCTTGTACATGAAGTATTCGCCCATGGCCGCGCCGGCATAAGGCGCGATATACAGCATGGGCGCCGACTCCGAGGCGCTGGCGCACACCACGATGGTGTAGGACATGGCGCCGTGCTGGCGCAGCTTGTCCACAACCCCCGCCACGGTGGACTCCTTCTGTCCCACCGCCACGTAAATGCAGATCATGTCCTTGCCTTTCTGGTTGAGAATGGCGTCCAGCGCAATGGCCGTTTTTCCGGTTTGCCGGTCTCCGATGATCAGCTCTCGCTGCCCCCGGCCGATGGGCACCAGGGCGTCGATGGCTTTGATGCCCGTCTGCATGGGTACAGACACACTTTTGCGGTCGATAACGCCGGGCGCCGGACTCTCAATGGGTCGGCTGTGCACCGTGTGCAGCTCG
The DNA here is from genome assembly GCA_902783825.1 of Oscillospiraceae bacterium. Lineage (GTDB taxonomy): Bacteria > Bacillota > Clostridia > Oscillospirales > Oscillospiraceae > Limivicinus. The sequence goes on from CACZSJ010000210.1 coordinate 6,939, forward strand.
CCCTGGCCGTCCAGGGGATTGCCCAGGGCGTCCACCACCCGGCCGATCAGCTCTTCGCCCACCGGCACCTGAATGATGCGCCCCGTGCGGCGAACCCTCTGGCCCTCCTGTACCCGCTCATAGCTTCCCAGCATGACCACGCCCACGTTGTCCTTTTCCAGGTCCATGACCATGCCGCGTACGCCGCCTTCAAACTCGATCAGTTCCCCGGCCATGGCGTCGGACACGCCGGAAATCCGGCAAATCCCGTCCGAAACGCTGATGACCGTCCCGGTCTGGTACACGTCCGGTTCCCGGCTGGTCTGCCCCAGCAGCTCCCGCAGGGAGTCGATCAGCTCCCGGTCCGCGTTGTCCGCCTGGGCCACGCGGCGCTTAGCCCGGCGCAAGAGGCCGGCAAGACTGCCGTCATACACGGTGTCGCCCACCCGCAGGCAGGCGCCGCCGATCAAATTCTCATCCCGGATCACGCGCACCCGAAGCTGCTGAGGCTCCACCTGCTGGCCGGCCTCGGCCAGGGCGCGGCACACCGCCTCCCGGATCCGTGTCTCGGCAGTCTCCGGGGGCAGGACTGCGCTGCGCAGCTCGGCATCGATGCTGCCGCTGCTGCGAAAAGCTGCCAAATCCCCTTTGGTGATGCGCAGCTCCCGCTCCGCCCGGGAAAGCAGCTGCTCTGTCAGGGCTGCCCGGGCAGGCTCATATTCCGTTTTACTCAGCAGGGCGGCGGCTTCCTCTACGATTTCCTCCGCCGCCTGGGCGTTGATCTCGCTGCGGGCCACGCGCCTGCGGATCTGCTTGTCTTTTTCCGCTTCTCCGGCGATCTGCTCTGCGGCTTTCCGATCCTCCGCTGCCGCACTCTGATCCCCGGCTTCCGCCGCCGAGGCAGCGGCGCGCAGAATCTCCCGGCGCTCCTGCTCTCCGGCCGCCTTGGCTTCTTCCATACCGGCCAGAAGCTCTTTGGCGTGTTCCGCAGCCTGTCCGGCCTTTTCCAGATCCTCGGACAGCTGTTCCCGCCGACTGCGCAGCATCTGCACCGCCAGCTTCCGCCCCACCAGGAACAGGCCGGCCGCCAGGATTGCAAAATTGATCAACGCATACAGGATGTTCCATCCACCCATTTGCGCTCAGTCCTCCTTCCCGCGGCAGCGTCTCATTCCTGCCCCTGATCCAGCAGCCGCTGGACCAAAAGCCGGGCCAAGTCCGGCTTTGCCTCTGCCAGCCGGGCGTTTTCCTCCGCCAGCCTGGCCGCCGCCAGGTCTTCCTCCCGGCCCCGGGCCGCGTCGGCGTCCTGCCTGGCCTGGCTCACGGTCTCTTCCCGCCGCCGGGCAGCACGATCGGAGGCGTCGCGGAGAATCCGCTTCGCCTCTTCCCTGCTCTCCGCCTTTTCCGCCTCAAGCCGCTGCTGATTTTCTTTCACCTGGGACGCCGCGTCTCGCTCCTGCGCCAGACCCGCGTCCACCCTGTCCTGCCGCTGCCGCATAAAGCTGCGGATGGGCTGATACAAAAAACGGTTCAAAAGAACATACAGCAGGAAAAAGTTGATGACAGTCCATATAAGCTCCGATAGATTGATGCTGATCACGGACGCTCTCCTCCTGTCTTGTGAAACTCAGATCTTGGAGACCAGCATAAATGCGATCAGCAGGCCGTAAATCGTCAGCGCCTCCATCAGACCCAGCGACAGAATCAGGGTGGAACGGATGTCGCCGGCGGCCTCCGGCTGGCGGGCGATGGCGTCCATGGCGCGGGACGCGGCAATGCCCTGCGCGATGGAAGGGCCGATGGTGCTCAGGGCGATGGCCAGCGCCGCCGCCAGGGCAATGATAGCAGAAGATGTCATGTTGATTTCCTCCTCAATATTTTCTCAGAAGCTTATTCTTCTTCTACCGCTTCCGACACGTAGATCGAAAGCAGCATGGTAAATACCAGCGCCTGAATCAGGCAGAACAGCAGGCTGAGCACCTGCATCACCAGCGGCACCACAATGGGAAAGATGTTGTACAAATTCTCCGTCACCGATTCCTCGCCGTAGAGATTGCCGAACAGACGCAGCGCCAGGGAAAAGGGCCGGACAAACTGCTCCACAATCACCAGGAAAAACAGCGGCAGCGGCATGGCCTTGAACACGTGTACCCAATACTTGCCAAAGCCCTTTTCCCGAATGCCGATCACATGGATGGTGAAAAAGGCCACGATGGCCAGGCCCGCTGTCACGGACAGACTGGCCGTGGGTACGTGAAAGAGCTTCCAATGCCCGGCGCCGGGCAGCAGTCCCGCGTAATTGCTTACGATGATAAAGATGAAAAATGTGGCAAAAATCGGGAAATACTTCTCCGCGTGTTTCTTACCCAGGGTCCCGGAATAGTAATTCTCCAGCTTGCTGACTGCCAGCTCCGCCAGGTTCTGCAGGGGCCCAGGCACATCCTTCAGCCGTCGGGTGGCAAGCCAGGACAGCAGCGTCAGGGCCAGAATGATGCCCCACATGGCCGTGACGACACCCGTCACCTCCAGGGGCCCAATCCGAAACAGGACATGTGCGCTTTCTTCCACAGGATCACCTCCATTCCCTTGCGCTTGCAAAAGGTGGGCGGCCGCCCGCAGGCGGCGCTTCCCAAATCTTTTTTATCATACACCATTTTTCTCTGAAAAGAAAGATGCAGTCTGCACAACTTGGTATTTTTTTCAACTCCCCTCGCCTCAGGCGTCAAAGCTCTCCAGGAATTTCCGCACAGAGCGGGACATCTCCCGCGAGAAGGCCGAATTGTATTTCCGCTCACAGAAGGCTTTGACCCATTCTTCGTAGGTTCGCGTCCCCACCCGTTCCGAAAACATCTCCCTCAGCTCCGCCCCGCTCAACTGGTGATAGGCGTTTTCATACACGATGGATTCCATGGCGAAGCGTTTCGGCTTTTCCCGGGTCTTTTGCTGCTCGGTGGGGTATCCGAACACCAGCATGGCAGCCGGGAAAACATAGGCCGGAAGCCCCAGGATCTCCCGCTGCGTCTCGATATTCTCCATGATATCTCCGATGTAGCAGGACCCAATACCCAGAGACTCCGCCGCCACCACCGCATTCTGCGCCGCGATGTTGGCGTCGCTCACCGCCAGCAGAAAATCCCCCAGGTCCGGCTTTCGTGGGGCGCAGTCGGCCTCCCGGTAGGCGTTATACCACTTCAGGCAGTCCGCGCAGAACACAAGCACCAGCTTGGCCTTCTCAATAAAAGGCTGATTGTCGCAGGAAATGCTCAGGCGATGCTTCAGCCCCGGATCCGTAATGTTCAGGATCGTGTAAAGCTGCTGGTTCCCCGGCGTGGGCGCCTGGGTAGCCGCATGGAGAATCGCCTCCACGGCTTCCCGGGAAATGGGCTGCTCCGTGTAGGCCCGGACAGATTTTCTGCGAGAGAGTGCTTCCAATGTGGCATTCATACGATGATTCCTCCTTACCGCGTCTTTCCCGGCGGCAGCTTCCTCACTTGCCGCCTTCATGGGGCGCTTTTTCTTCATATGTGGAGTATACTTCATTCCTCTGCCCAAGGCAATAAAAAATCCCCCATCTTCCGATGGGGGACTTTTTTTGGTGACCCGTACGGGACTCCCCGCCTGCGGGCGGGCCGCC
>CACZSJ010000211.1 GCA_902783825.1 Oscillospiraceae bacterium
CCCGCCGAGACGGTCGCCGCCAGCTCCTGCCCAAGGCGGATCGCCGTATATACACGCCCGCTCAGTCTTTCGGAGCGGCAGGCCGCGGAAACGGTAATCCAGACGCCACCGCTTTACGGCGCGGGACTTCCTCAGGATTGCGGTGTCAACGAGGCGCTTGTACAAGGCCAAGCTCTCTCCGCCATGCATGTGGTGGATTTGTTTCGCCTGCTGCTGCCTCTGATTCGCAAGCCCCAAAACGGTTGTTTTGCCGCAACGGAAACCTCTACGGACTCGCCGGGCGCCCTTTGTTTTTCTCCCAGCATTTCCCAAGAGGACGGCGTACGGGCGCTGCAGCTTCTGGCCGCCTATCCGGAGCGCCGCTACTACGATGACACGGCTTACGACGGTCGCCTGCACGCGCTGCAAGCGGTGCAGATGCGGATTCTTTTGGAGTTTGACCGAGTCTGCCGGGAGCATAAGATCCAGTATTTCATTGCCGGCGGTTCCCTCCTGGGCGCCATCCGGGATCAAGACTTCATCCCTTGGGACGACGATATCGACGTATGTATGGACCGGCCCAACTATGAACGGCTGTGCGCGGTTGCCTCCACGGCCTTCGGTGAGGAATTTTTCTTCCAGACCTACGAGACCGACCCCTCCTATTGCAGCCCCTTTTCCAAGCTGCGCCTGAAAGGAACCCGTTTCTCCACCCCGTTCTCCAGCCAGTTTACCGACATGCACAATGAGGTCTTTCTTGACATCTTTGTCCATGACAGTGCTCCCCGCTCCCGCGTTTTGTACCGGGCCCATATCTTTCTCACGCTGCTGGCCCATTCCATGGTCTTCCATAAGTGGAGCGGGACTCCCATGCACTTCTACGGTCGATTCAAGCTCCTCTGCAAAGCTGCCACTTGGTTCATTCGGCATCGATCCATGGATCGTCTCAAAGCCTTTGATCATAAGGTGCTGACCCTTTGGAACCGCTTCGATACCGGCTATCTCTATGACGGTACCGGGACCCATTTGCGCAACGGCATTTTTCCTGCATCCTTACTTCAGAGCAGCACGGAAGCGGATTTCGGCGGCTACCGTCTCCCCGTCCCCATCGGCTACGACGCGTATCTGCGCTTTCTCTACGGGGACGACTATATGCAGTGGCCGCGCCCCGGTCAGCGCTGTGTTCATCACGAGGCCGTGGAATTCTCTTTGGGCCCCTACGCATAAGACCTATACAACCACACACGCGAATAAATGAGCACCGACAACCCTTGCAGGTTGTCGGTGCTTGTTCATGATATGCTTTTCGATCGCTCTTACAGCGCGTTGGTCTTGCTGACCAGGGCGGACAAGTCCACATACTCCTCCGGAGAGGCGCTGATGCTCTCGTCGGTCTCCGCCTGGAAGTCCCGATAGACAGCCAGACCGGAGCCGGCAGGAATCAGCTTGCCGATGATGACGTTCTCCTTCAGACCCACCAGGTGGTCAACCTTGCCCTTGATGGCGGCGTCGGTCAGAACCTTGGTGGTCTCCTGGAAGGAGGCCGCCGACAAGAAGCTCTCTGTGGCCAGAGACGCTTTGGTAATGCCCATCAGCAGCTGCGTGTAGGTGGCCGGGCTCAAATCTTCCTCACCCGCGGCTATCCGCTCTTCCACCTTCCGGTTGGCTGCCTTGACGGTGGCGATATCCACTGTGGCGCCGGAAAGCAGATCGGTGCTTCCGGCCTCTTCCACCCGAACCTTGCGCATCATCTGCCGGACAATCACTTCAATGTGCTTGTCGTTGATGTCAACGCCCTGCTGGCGGTACACTTTCTGAACCTCACTGGTGATATAGCTGCGCACGCCCTGACGCCCGAAAGCGTCGTCGTTGATGCCGCGGATTCGCAGCACATCGTGGGGATTGAGCGCGCCGGAGGTCAACTCCTGGCCCCGATCCACATGATCGCCATTGTGCACCAGAATGCCCGCGGAATGAGGCACTGTGTACACGTTGGTGCTGCCCTCTTCCTCATTGGTGACGGTGATGGCGTACATGACGCCCTTCTTCGCCTCCTCGATGGAGACCGTACCGGAGCTTTCCGAAAGAATGGCCATTTTCTTGGGCTTGCGAGCCTCAAACAGCTCTTCAACACGGGGCAGACCCTGGGTGATATCATCGCCCGCGACGCCGCCGGTGTGGAAGGTACGCATGGTCAGCTGGGTGCCGGGCTCGCCAATGGACTGGGCCGCGATCACGCCCACCGCCTCGCCGGCGTTGACCGGTCTGCCGATGGCCAGATTGATGCCGTAGCACTTGGCGCAGACGCCGGATCTGGCTTCACAGGTAAGCACGCTGCGGATATAGGCCTTGTGGATCCCATGGCGCTCCAGAACCTCCGCATCCTCGGGCATGAGCATGTGGTTGGTCTCGAACAGCACCTCTCCGGTGGTCGGATCGGTGATGGGCGCTGCCGGGAAGCGTCCGTGAATGGCTGTACCAAAGGTCTCCACCAGCTGTCCCCTGTCGTACACGGCAGAAGCCCAAACGCCCTCACTGGTGCCGCAGTCGCTTTCGCGGATAATCACTTCCTGGCAGACGTCTACCATACGGCGGGTCAGATAACCGGAGTCCGCGGTACGCAGCGCCGTATCGGCCATGCCCTTACGGGCGCCTCTGGTGGAGATGAAATACTCCAGAACAGACAGGCCCTCACGGAAGTTGGACTTGATGGGGATTTCGATGGTCTTACCGGCGGTATTGGCCATCAGGCCACGCATACCGGCCAGCTGACGGATCTGGTTCATGGATCCACGTGCGCCGGAGTTTGCCATCATATAAATGGGATTGTACTCGTCCAAGCAGTTTTGCAGCGCGTCGGTCACATTCTTGGTGGTCTTTTCCCATTCGGAAACCACCAGGCGGTAACGCTCGTCATCGGTGATGAAGCCGCGCTTATACTGCCGCTCGATGTTCACCACTTCCTGCTCGGTCTCATGGATCAGCTCCTGCTTGATATTCGGAACCGTCATGTCCGCCACGGAGATGGTGATTGCGCCCTTGGTGGAATACTTGTAGCCCAGCGCCTTGATGCTGTCCAGCACCTCGGCGGAAATGGTGAAGCCGTATTTCTGGATGCAGCGGTCGATGATATCGCCCAACTGCTTCTTGCCCACCTGGAAGCTGATTTCGTGGTCAAAGGCATGCTCCGGATCGCTGCGATTCACATAGCCCAGATCCTGAGGGATCGGCTCGTTGAAAATGATGCGACCCACGGTGGTGACTATGGTCTTCTTGACTTCCACACTGTCGATGGTTTTGGTGACGCGCAGGCGAATGGGCGCGTGCAGCCCCACGTCGCCCTCGTTGTAGGCCATAATGGCCTCGTTGGCGTCCCGGTACATGAGGGTGGGCAAATACGTGGCAGGCTTCTGCTTGTTGCTCTCTGCCTCCAGATTCTTGGCGTACAGCTCGTCGCCGTCCACAACGCTGCCGGCTTCCAATCCGGTATCGCCCGGATCGTCCACAATCAGACGCTCCGCACCCTTTTCCTGGCTGCCGATGCGAACCATCGTCAGGTAATAGGAGCCCAGAATCATATCCTGGGTGGGTACCGTAACGGGATGCCCGTCCTGGGGACGCAGCAGGTTGTTCGCGGAGAGCATCAAAATGCGGGCCTCCGCCTGGGCTTCCGCAGACAGCGGAACATGAATGGCCATCTGGTCGCCGTCAAAGTCGGCGTTGTAGGCCGTGCAGACCAGGGGATGCAGGCGCAGGGCGCGGCCCTCCACCAGGATCGGTTCAAATGCCTGGATGCCCAGACGGTGCAGCGTAGGCGCACGGTTGAGCAGCACCGGATGCTCCTTGATCACATCCTCCAGCGCGTCCCATACCTCAGTCCGCTGCTTATCCACCATTTTCTTGGCAGATTTGATGTTGTTGGCAACGCCGTCCGCCACCAACTTCTTCATGACGAAGGGGCGGAACAGCTCGATGGCCATTTCCTTAGGCACGCCGCACTGGTAAATCTTCAGGTCCGGCCCGACCACAATCACGCTTCGGCCGGAATAGTCCACGCGCTTGCCCAGCAGATTCTGACGGAAGCGGCCCTGCTTACCCTTGAGCATATCGCTCAAAGACTTCAGCGGGCGGGAATTGGCGCCGGTCACCGCTCTGCCGCGGCGGCCGTTGTCGATCAGCGCGTCCACTGCCTCCTGGAGCATGCGCTTCTCGTTGCGCACGATGATGTCGGGCGCATTGAGCTGCTGCAGTCTCTTGAGACGGTTGTTACGGTTGATTACCCGGCGATAGAGGTCGTTCAGATCCGAGGTGGCAAAGCGTCCGCCGTCCAGCTGAACCATGGGACGGATCTCCGGCGGAATCACAGGCAGGATGTCAATGACCATCCATTCCGGGCGATTGCCGCTCTGGCGGAAAGCCTCCACCACTTCCAGGCGCTTAACGATCTTGGCCTTTTTCTGGCCACTGGCGGTTTTCAGCTCTTCCCGCAGCTGGGCGGCAAGCTCTTCGCAATCAATCTGCTCAAGCAGCTTCTTGATGGCCTCGGCGCCGATGCCGGCCTCAAAATCGTCCTCGTACTTTTCCCGCATCTCCCGATACTCTCTCTCCGAGAGGATCTGGCAGCGTTCCAGCGGGGTAAAGCCCGGATCGATGACAATATAGTTGGCAAAATACAGGACCTTCTCCAGCATACGGGGCGTCAGATCCAGCATCAGCCCCATGCGGCTGGGGATGCCCTTGAAATACCAGATATGGCTCACAGGGGCGGCCAGCTCAATGTGACCCATGCGCTCCCGGCGCACCTTGCTCTTGGTGACTTCCACGCCGCAGCGGTCACAGATCTTGCCCTTGTAACGGATCTTCTTATACTTGCCGCAGTGGCACTCCCAGTCCTTGGTGGGTCCAAAAATCCGCTCGCAGAACAGGCCGTCCCGCTCGGGCTTGAGGGTTCTGTAGTTGATGGTCTCCGGCTTTTTCACTTCGCCGTAGGACCAGCTGAGGATCATCTCAGGGGAGGCAATACCAATCTGGATGGCGTCAAAGGGTGTGTAACTCATTCCATATCCTCCTCACTCTCATCGTAATCCGTATCGTAGTCCTCGCCGAACTCGTCCTCCGGCACGTCCTCAATGCTGTAGCCCTCGGCTTCGATCTCGCGGTCGTCCGCCTGGTACAGCTCATCCTTCAATTCGGGGATGAAATCATCCTCGTCGTCATCCTTCAGCTCGATCTCGTTGCCTTCTTCATCCAGCACACGGATATCCAGGCAAAGGCTCTGCAGCTCCTTGACCAGCACCTTGAAGGATTCCGGCACGCCAGGCTGTGGGATATTGTTGCCCTTGACGATGGCCTCATAGGTCTTGACACGGCCCGTCACGTCGTCCGACTTGACAGTCAGGATCTCCTGCAGCGTGTATGCGGCGCCGTAGGCCTCCAGCGCCCAGACTTCCATCTCGCCGAAGCGCTGGCCGCCAAATTGGGCCTTGCCGCCCAGAGGCTGCTGGGTAACCAGGCTGTATGGACCGGTAGAGCGGGCATGGATCTTATCATCCACCAGGTGGTGCAGCTTCAGGAAGTACACCCAGCCCACAGTCACGTCGTTATCAAACTTCTCGCCGGTGCGGCC
>CACZSJ010000212.1 GCA_902783825.1 Oscillospiraceae bacterium
CAACCTGGCCCAGCCCTTGATGGATCGGGGCGTGAAGCTGATCGGCACCGACTGCGCCGCCATCGAGAGGGCGGAGAATCGGGACAGCTTTGAGAAGATCTTGCTGGATCTGGACATCCCGCAGCCCCGGGGCACCGCCGTCACCAACATCGAAGACGGTGTTCGGGCGGCGGCGGAGATCGGCTATCCCGTGCTGGTGCGGCCCAGCTTCGTGCTGGGCGGCCGGGCAATGGAAATCGTGGCCAACGAGCAGATGCTGCGGCAGTATTTGAAGACTGCTGTAGAGATCGACGCGGAAAAACCCGTGCTGGTGGACAAGTATATTCTGGGCAAGGAAGTAGAGGTGGACGCCATCTGTGACGGACGGGATGTGTTTGTCCCGGGCATCATGGAGCTGGTGGAACGTACCGGCGTCCATTCCGGCGATTCCATCAGCGTCTATCCGGCCTTCTCCATCTCCAACAAGGTCAAGGGCGTGATTCTGCAATACGCCAAGAAGCTGGGCCTGGGCATCGGCATCGTGGGGCTGTATAACATCCAGTTTATCGTGGACAAGGAGGACCATGTCTACATCATCGAGGTCAATCCCCGCTCCTCCCGTACGGTTCCCTTCCTCTCCAAGGCCACCGGGTACTCCCTGGCGGATATCGCCACCGAGGTCATTCTGGGAAAAAGCCTGAAGGAACAGGGCATTTTCGACCTGTACCCGGAGGAGAAAAAGCGGCACTACGTGAAGGTTCCGGTCTTCTCGTTCAACAAGATCAAGGGCATGGACGCCTATCTGAGTCCGGAAATGAAATCCACCGGCGAGGCCATCGGCTACGACGACAAGCTCAGCCGTGCCATGTACAAGGCCATGCAGGCCTCCGGCATGCGCCTGCAAAACTACGGCACCCTCTTTGTGACACTGGCCGACGAGGATAAGGAGGAAGCGCTGTCCCTGGTGCGCCGCTTTTACGACATGGGCTTCAACATCGAGGCTACCATCGGCACGGCCACCTATCTCAAAGAGCACGGCATCCGGACCCGGGTGCGCAAAAAAGTCAGCGAAGGCAGCGAGGAAATCCTGGATTCCATCCGGGCGGGCTATGTGAGCTATATCATCAATACCCGCGCCATCAATTCCGGTAAGCACTACGAGGACGGGGTCGCCATCCGTCGCTGCGCTACGGAGAACAACGTGAACATCTTCACCTCCCTGGACACGGTGCGGGTGCTGCTGGACGTGCTGGAGGAGACCACCATCACCGTCTCCACCATTGACGCCTGAGGGAAGAGATGAAACAAGGACTGTTTAGAATTGCGGAAAACCGGCCCCTGACGGAAAAGGTGTCCCGGCTGTGCCTGGAAGGGGACTGCTCCCACGTGGGAGAACCGGGGCAGTTTGTAGACCTACGCCTGGAGGGCCTGTTCCTGCGCCGCCCCCTGTCGGTTTGCGACGTGGAGGGGGATCGGCTGACCCTGCTTTATGAGGAGAGCGGGAAGGGAACGGCGCTGCTGCGCACGCTGCCGGAGGGCACGGTTCTGGACGTGCTGACCGGGCTGGGCCGGGGTTTTGACCGGAGCCTGGCCGGTTCCTCGCCGCTGCTGATTGCCGGCGGAACCGGTGCCTCGCCTCTCTATGGCTTGGCAAAGCGGCTGTGCGCGGAAGGCAGGGACGTGACGGTTATCCTGGGCTTTGCCACGGCAGCGGAGCGGTTTTATGAAGAAGAATTTCGCGCCCTGGGTGTGACGCTCTGCGTCTGCACCGAGGACGGCAGCTACGGCCGCGCGGGCTTCGTGACCGAGGCGATGGATCGACCCGCCAGCTATTTTTACACCTGTGGGCCCAAGGCCATGATGCAGTCGGTCTGCGCCCGGGCGGAGACAGACGGCCAGCTGAGTCTGGCGGTGCGCATGGGCTGCGGCTTCGGGGCCTGCATGGGCTGCCGGGTGGAAACGATCTCCGGCGGTCGGCGGGTGTGCAAAGACGGGCCAGTGTTCGGAAAGGGGGAAATCCTGTGGGACGACTTGCGGTAAGCCTCTGCGGCATAGAACTGGACAACCCGGTGATCGCCGCCTCCGGCACCTTCGGCTACGGCTATGAATTTGCCCAGTGGTACGACATCAACTGCCTGGGAACCTTCTCCTTCAAAGGCACCACCCGGGAGCCCCGGGCAGGCAATCCACTGCCGCGGATCGCGGACTGCCCGCAGGGCATGCTCAACGCGGTGGGACTGCAGAATCCCGGCGTGGACGCAGTGATTAGCCAGGAATTGCCCCGGCTCAAGCAGGTGTTTCATAAGCCGGTGATGGCCAATGTCAGCGGCTTTTCCGTGGAGGAGTATGTGGAAGTCTGCCGGAAGCTGGACGAACAGGAGCAGGTGGGCTGGCTGGAGGTCAACATCAGCTGCCCCAACGTCCACGGTGGAGGGATGAGCTTCGGCACGAATCCGGCTGCGGCCGCTGAGGTGACCCGGGCGGTCAAAGCCGTCACCCACAAGCCGGTGATCGTCAAGCTTTCGCCCAACGTCACGGACATCGTTGCTGTGGCGAGCGCCTGCGAGGAAGCGGGGGCAGACGGTCTGAGCCTGATCAACACCCTGCTGGCCATGCG
>CACZSJ010000213.1 GCA_902783825.1 Oscillospiraceae bacterium
GAGGGATTTGAACCCTCGCGCGCTTTTTACACGCCTACTCCCTTAGCAGGGGAGCCCCTTCGGCCTCTTGGGTACTTCTGCATGCCGCTGTTGCTAGGGTATCATAGCACAGGCTTTGCCCCCTGTCAAGAGAAATAGCGCCTCAGGCCGCAGAAATCACCGGGCATGCAGAAAAACTTGCGCTTGTGTTTTTTCCCGGGCTGTGTTATAGAAAAAGTGAAACAAAAACACAAAGCGGGGTCTCCGTGTCTGTGGTCGCAGACCCCGTTTCCAACTGTCAGTCTGTGGTCGCCGTTTATTTCCCATCCGGGAAGCTGGTAAAGCTCCCTCGCTCCATCTGCGGCAGGCCGTGCTTCTCTTTGGCTTCCCCGATGGCTTTGATGAGAAAGGCCATATTCTTGCCCAGATTGCGCATGGTCTGCAGCCCCTCCAGATCCTTTTCCACATCCTGCGCGGAAAAACCGTGGACCTGATTCCAATAGGTGCTGGAGGCGATGGGCATCCCCGCGATGCCGAAATATTTATTGAGCACATCGTAAGAAGCGGTGTTGCCGCCCCGGCGGCAGCTGACCACGCAGGCACCCACCTTCATATGCTTGTTCACTCCCTGGCTGCTATAGAAGAGTCTGTCCATAAAGGCCAAAAGCGAGCCGTTGGGAGACGCGTAGTACACAGGACTTCCCAACAGCAGGCCGTCCGCCTGCGCCAGCTTTTCCGCCACCTGATTGACCAGATCCTCGTGGACACATCGCCCGTTTTTTCCACAGAAGCCGCAGGCCGTACAGCCGCGGAGATTCTCCCGGCCAACCTGAATCAGCTCCGTCTCAATCCCTTGCTCGTTGAGGCTGCGACTGACCTCCTCCAGCGCCCGGGCCGTGCAGCCATTCACCTTGGGGCTGCCGTTGAGCACCAAAACCTTATATCCCATGTGATGTCTCCTCTCTGAAGCGTTTGGGACAGTATAGCACAAAATCGTCAAAATCGCAAGGACGGCTGAAGGGCTGCGCATACTGTGACAAGATCACGGAAAACTGCAAATATAGGGCGTATACTGCGCTTAGAAATAAAGAAACAGGAGGACACCATCATGTCTGTCATCACCATCACCAAAAACAACTTTCGGGAGGAAGTTCTCCAATCCGACAAACCCGTGCTCATCGACTTTTGGGCCAGCTGGTGCGGTCCCTGCCGCATGGTTTCCCCACTGGTAGACCAGATCGCCCAGGAGCGCGGCGACATCAAGGTGGGAAAAATCAACGTAGACGAGGAGCCGGAGCTGTCTCAGCAGTTCCGCATCGCCAGCATCCCCACGCTGATGGTCTTCAAGGACGGCAAAGTGGCCAATCAGGCCGTCGGCGCCCTGCCCAAATCCATGATTGAGCAGCTGCTGTAAGGAGCAAAACATGGGTCTGTTATCTTTTCTGCGCGGCCCCGACATCCAGGAGGGCCTTGCCCAGTTTCGGGACACGCCCGACGCTCTGCTGCTGGACGTGCGCGAGGCAGAGGAATACCGCGCCGGTCACATTCCCGGCAGCCTGAGCATGCCGCTGTCCGTGCTGCCTGCCCGCTGCCTGGAGCTGAAGGACAAGTCCCAGCCCCTGTTCGTCTATTGTCTGTCCGGCGCCCGGAGCCGGCAGGCTGCCGACTACCTGCAGAGTCAGGGCTTTCAGAAGGTCAAAAATATCGGCGGGATTTCCGCCTACACCGGAAAGGTGGAGCGTTAAATGAAAATTGTCATCGTGGGCGGCGTCGCGGGTGGCGCCACGGCGGCGGCCCGTATCCGCCGCCTGGACGAAAACGCGGAAATCGTGATTTTCGAGCGTTCCGGCTATATTTCCTATGCCAACTGCGGCCTTCCCTATTATATCGGGGGCGTGATTCAGGATCGGGAAGATCTGACACTGCAAACGCCGGAGAGCTTCTATGAGCGCTTCCGCATCCAGGCGAAGGTCCGCCATGAGGTCAATGCGATCTTGCCGGAGGAGAAAGCGGTGCTGGTCACAGATCTGGAAAGCGGCCGGCAGTTCCGGGAGCCTTACGACAAGCTGCTGCTCTCCCCCGGCGCACGGCCCACCCAGCCTCGGCTGCCCGGCGTAGGTCTGGATCGGCTCTTTACCCTGCGCACGGTGGAGGATACCCTGCGCATCAAGGAGTTTATCGACCGGGAACATCCCCGCTCCGCGGTGCTGGCCGGCGGCGGCTTTATCAGCCTGGAGCTGGCGGAAAACCTGCGGGAGCTGGGCATGCAGGTAAGCATCGTGCAGCGGCCCATGCAGCTGATGAACCCCTTTGATCCCGAAATGGCCGCTTTCATCCACGATGAAATGCGCGCCCATGGGGTAAAGCTGATGCTGGGGCACACCGTAGAGGGCTTTGCCGAGAAGGACGGGGGTCTGGATGTGCTGCTCAAGGACAATCCTCCTCTGCACGCGGATATGGTGGTGCTGGCCATCGGCGTCAGTCCGGAGACGGAGCTGGCCAGGGCCGCCGGGCTCAGCCTGGGGCAGAAGGGCAGTATCGTGGTCAACGAGCGGATGGAGACCTCTCATCCGGATATCTACGCCGTGGGCGACGCCGTCCAGGTTCGCCACTACGTTACCGGGCAGGACAGCGTCATTTCCCTGGCCGGCCCCGCCAACAAGCAGGCGCGGATCGCAGCCGACAACATCTGCGGCGGTGACAGCCGTTACCCGGGCTCCCTGGGCAGCTCTGTGATCAAGCTCTTCGATCTGACAGCAGCCAGCACTGGCGTCAACGAAGGCAACGCCAAAAAGGCCGGCTTGGATGTGGACAAAATCTACCTCTCCCCCATGAATCACGCTTCCTACTACCCCGGCGGTCGGATCCTGACCATGAAGCTGGTCTACGACAAGGCCAGCTGGCGGCTTCTGGGCGCGCAGATCGTGGGCGGCGACGGCGCGGACAAGCGCATCGACGTGCTGGCCGCCGCCATTCATGCGTGCATGGATATTCGGCAGCTGCAGGATCTGCAGCTTGCCTATGCGCCTCCCTATGCCTCTGCCAAGGATCCGGTGAACATGGCCGGGTACATGGCGGAAAACCTGTCCCAGGGTCGGGTTCGCCAGTTCCACTGGCACGAGCTGGACATGCTGCCTCGGGACGGCAGCGCCGTGCTGCTGGATGTGCGCACCCGGGGTGAATTCCGGA
>CACZSJ010000214.1 GCA_902783825.1 Oscillospiraceae bacterium
GCCACCAGCCGACCGCCCTGCAGGATGGGGCTGCCGCTCATGCCTTGCACGATCCCGCCCGTTCGCGCCAGCAGGGCCGGATCGGTGACGGTAAGCATCAGATGCTGGCCGTCGCTGTCTCGATACAGGCGGTTGATTTCTACAGCGTATTCCTGCACGCAGCGGCCGTCCACCGTGGCCAGAATGCTGGCCGGGCCCAGGCATACCTGGCCCGTCTCCAAAAGACGACCCTCCAGCGGCTTGTCGCAGCGGCCAAAGATGCCGTGGCCGGTGTTGGCGTCAACACTGCCCAGGATCCGACTCGTGTCCGCGCAGCCGTTGAGCTCTCCGGGCGCGCCTGCGGCGCCGGGGGTAACGCCTACGATTTCCGCCTGGCTGATGCTGCCCCGACCCAGCGGAACCACCACGCCGGTGTCAAAATCGCTGACGCTGTGCCCAAGAGCGCCGAACAGACCTGTGGCGGGATCATAAAAGGTGACGGTGCCGATGCCGGAGATACCGTCTCTGAGCCACATTCCCAGCATCCACTGATCTTCCCGGGACAGGGCAGGCTGCACGGTGACGCGCAGCTCCTGGCCCTGTCGCAGGATGGTCAGGGTCGCCGGTGCGCCGCAAAGCTGTCCCACGGCGGAGATCAGATCGCCGGCGCCGTCCACGGCCCGGCCATCGATCTCCAGAATGAAATCCCCTTGCCGCAAGCCGGCGTCCGAAGCCGGAGAGCGGCTGCCCTCCGCTGTTTCTACAGGCGCCACGCCCGCCACCATAACGCCCTCTGTCTGGATTTGAATTCCTACCACCTGGCCGCCCGCCACCAGCGCCTGCGCATAGGCCGCCGAAGGAAAAGCCGCAAGCAAAAAAAGGCAGGAAAGCGTTGTCAGTACTGCTTTTTTCATAAAAAAACTCCCTCCCGCACATACTGAATGAAAACGCCATGCAAAATGCCGCATGACTCAGTATGTGCGGTTGGGGAGAAATTAAAGTTGGGACTTTATTGCAGAGCGCGGAAAGTCCCGCTCTGCGGGGAAATTTTATTTTTCAACAATATGCACGTTTACGTGCTCGTAGCTCATGGCAACGCCGTTGCGCTGGAAGCTCTCGCGCACGTTTTCGTTCAAATCAAAGTATACGTCCCAGTAATCGGCATTGTTGCACCAAACCCGGACCACATAAGAAACGGTGCTGCCCTTGTACTCCAGAAGCCGGACGAAGGGCGCGGGCTCGCTGAGAATGCGGCTGTCCTGCTGTACGGCGTCCAGAATGGCGGCCTTTACCTTTTCCGTGGGCTCGTCGTAGGAGGCGGAGAAGGTCATATCCACCCGGCGCTGAGGCTCCCGGCTGTAGTTGTTGATGGAAGAGGAGGTCACATCGCCGTTGGGCAGGCTGACGGCTACGTTGTCCAGGGTGTCCAGCTGGGTATAAAACAGGCCCACGGTCTTGACGATTCCGGTCTTGCCGGCGATCTCAACAAAATCACCGGACACAAAGGGCTTGGTGATCAGAAGGGTCAGACCGGAAAACAGATTGCCCAGCAAATTCTGCACGGACAGGGACAGCGCCAGGCCGATGACGCCGATCAGCGCCACCAGCGAGGAGGTGTTGATGCCCAGGGCGTTGGCCACAATGATCGCGGCCAGAATCCACAGAACGATTCGGACGGCGGACTGGATGAAGCCCTGCAGGGTTCCGTCCAGCTTGGTGGACTTTTTGAGCAGTTTTGCCGTGAGGACGGTCAAAAAGCGGATGGCGACCAAACAGATCAAAAGGGTCACAATTGCGGAGAACAGCGTTGACAGGGAGAACATAGACATACCTCTTTTCTATTGAATAATATTTCAGCATCAAAACCAGACGGGCGCTCAGCGCAGGCTGCCCAGGTAACTCTCCAGAATCAGACTGGCGGCTACCGCGTCCACTGTCTTTCGGTGCTTTTTTTCTTTTTTTCCGCTGGCGTGCAGGATGGCATGGGCTTCGATGCTGCTGCGGCGCTCGTCCCACAGGAGGACCGGAAGCCCACTGTCTCGCAGCAGCAGCTGGCGAAACAGGCGGCTCTTTTCCGCCCGGGGGCCCTCGCTGCCGTCCATGTTTTTCGGCAGGCCCAATACCAGGGTGCCTACATCCCGGTCGGCAGCCTCCCGGCTGATGCGCTGGGAAGCCCTCTCCATATCCCATTCCTCCAGGGTCCAGGCCTCTCCGGCCAGCAGACCCAGGGGATCCGAGACGGCCAGCCCGATCCGCCGGTCGCCGTAATCAATGGCCATAACGCGCACAGGCCTCACCTCAGTTCAAATGAAAATAGTCCCGAATTTCTCCTGCCATGTACAGGGAGCCCATCGCGCAGACCATCGCCTCCCGCCCGGCCAGCTCCAGGGCGGTCTCGATTCCCTGGGGAATGCTGTCGCAAGCGATTACCGGCTTTCCAAAGCGGCGCAGATGCGCTGCCAGCGCCGCGGCGGGCAGCGCCCGCTCGCTGTTGGGGCTGACGCAGACGTAAGCGTCCGCGGCGGGATCCAGGGCGTCAAACAAGCTGGGGTAGTCCTTGTCCGCCAGGACGCCCGTCAAAAGAATGCGGCGGCTTTCGGGGAAATAGTGCAGCAGACTGTCGCGCACCGCTAGGGCGCACTGGGGATTGTGACCGCCGTCCACGATAACATAGGGGTCCTGATGAACCGGCTCGAAACGCGCCGGCCAGCTGACCGCATACAGACCATGCTCCAGCGCGTCCTGAGAGATCTGCCAGCCACGCTGGTTCAGCAGCTGCGCCAGATCAATGACGACGGCGGCGTTGCGCAGCTGATGCGCGCCCAGAAGGGGAATGGCATAGGGGCGGTCCCGATAGGAGAAGGCCTGGCCCTCCAGGCTGTCAAAAAGCGGAACAAGCTGCGTAAAATCTGCCATAACCAGGGGCGCGCCGACCTCCCGGCACCTGTCGCGGATCGCGGCCTGCACACTCTCCGTCTGGGGATAAAGCAGCACAGGGCTGCCGGGCTTAATAATGCCGGCCTTCTCTGCGGCGATCTGTTCCACGCTGTCTCCCAGCACGGCGGTGTGATCCAGACCGATGTTCATAATCACCGCGGCCTCGGGGGCGTCGATAATATTGGTGGCGTCAAAGCGGCCGCCCAGGCCGACCTCCAGCACCACCAGGTCGCAGCGCTCCTGCCGATACCACAGCAGGGCGGCCGCGGTCATCAGCTCAAACTCCGACGGGTGATCCTCCATGGCGTCGGCCAGGGGCTGAAGCGCCGAGACCAGAGCGGCCAGGGTCTCGTCGGGGATTTCCTGCCCGTTGATCTGCATCCGCTCGTTGAAGCGGAACAGATAGGGCGAGGTGAAAAGCCCGGTGCGGTAGCCGGCGGCTTTCAGCACGGAGGCGATCATGGCCGCACAGCTTCCCTTGCCGTTGGTGCCAGCGATATGGATGAATTTCAGCTCCTTTTGCGGATTGCTCAGCTTGTCCAGCAGGGCAGCGATGCGCCCCAATCCCGGCTTGGAGCCCAGCCAGCTTACGCCGTCGATATAGGCAAGGGCCTCCTGGTAGTTCACAGACACTCCTTCTTTCGTCCCATAGCATACCATGAAGTTCCATGGCCTGCAAGTCCGGTTTTTATGGATACCCCGTCTTCTTGTGAAAATCGCGTCGGGAGAACACAAGATATGGGTCAAAGCGGAAGCAAGGGAAAAAAGCAGAAAAATGGCGCAAAAAAATCATTGACCTGCCCTTTCGGGTGTGCTATACTTGGCATTACCTGTCGGACGAGAGGTCTGTTTTTGCGCGCTTTTTTGCCCGCAAAAAACGAGATCGGCACGTCCCACACAGGGAGGCAATGCCCGGAAACCGGGTAAATAAAATAGGAGGTGCCGAAATTATGGCTGCAGGCGCAAGAGTAAAAATCACACTCAGATGCGATGAATGCAAGCAGAGAAACTACAACACGGTCAAGAACAAAAAGAA
>CACZSJ010000215.1 GCA_902783825.1 Oscillospiraceae bacterium
CTTTGACTACCCGTCCGTCTTTCACGTCCAGGCAGGGGATGATTCTTTTGGTAATCATCTTGCCACCTCAATCGCCTGCGCCAAATCAACCGCGCCAGTGTAATAGGCCTTGCCGATGATCGCGCCGTAGAGATCCAGCGCCCGGAGCGATCGGATATCCTCCAGACCGGAAACGCCGCCAGAGGCTACAATCTGCATGTGATACCGGCGAGCAAGCTCGCCATACAGCGCCAGATTGGCGCCGCCCATGGCGCCGTCCCGTGAAATGTCCGTACAGATGAGCGTACGCACGCCCAAGTCCTGCATCCGCGCCAAAAAGCGTTCAAAGGGATAGGAAGCCTTTTCCCGCCAACCCTTAATGGCCAAGAATCCGTCCCGGACATCCGCGCCCACAGCCACCTGCTCGCTATACGCCGACAGCGCCTCCCGTAAGAAGCCCTCATCCTGGACAGCAGCAGTTCCCAGCACCACCCGGCTGACGCCGCAGGATACATAGCGTTCCACCGTCTCCATGTCCCGTATGCCGCCGCCGACCTCTACCTTCAGGGCCGTTTCCTTTGCTACAAGAGCGACCGTCTCCAGATTGGGCGTGCCGCCGTCTCTGGCGCCCTCCAAGTCCACCATGTGGATCCATTCCGCGCCGCACCGGGCAAACTCTCTCGCAACCGCGAGGGGATCTTGGCTGTAGACCGTCATTTGCGCATAATCGCCTTTATACAGGCGCACAGCCTTACCTTCGTATAAGTCAATTGCCGGTAAGAGGATCATCGCTCAGTCCTCCTCACAGAATGCCCGCAGGATTTGCAAGCCTACCTGCCCGCTTTTCTCCGGATGAAACTGGCAGCCCATCACATTGTCTTTTGCCACGATTGCCGTCAGCTCCCGTCCATACTCCGCCGTCGCCACCAGACTGTCTTCACAATCGGTGGCAAAGAAGGAATGGACGAAGTATACGCAGTCTCCTTCCCGCAAATAGCGCAGGAGCCTGTGCTGCTTCACAAAGTGCAGTTCATTCCAGCCAATGTGCGGGATCATCAGGTTTTCCGGCAGGCGCCCCTTCATATCCACAACTCTGCCACGCAGAAGGCCAAGGCCGGCGTGCTCGCCGTATTCATAGCTCTTATCAACCAAAAGCTGCATGCCCAGACAAATTCCCAGCAGGTCCTTGCCCTTCTCCACTTCCTGGCGGATCAGCAGGTCCAGACCGCTGACGCGCAGTTTTTCCGCTGCATCCCCAAAGGCCCCGACCCCCGGAAGAATGATTTTCTCCGCGCTGCGAAGCTGCTCCGGGTCGGCCGTAACCACCGCGTCCGCTCCGATGAATTGCAGAGAAGAACGTAGGGAAAACAAATTCCCCACACCGTAGTCCACAATGGCGATCATTCCAGCATCCCCTTTGTGGACGGAATCCGATCTGCATTGGCAGGATCCAGGGCCACGGCCATCGCCAGACTTCTTGCGCAGGCTTTGAACGCGCCTTCGATGATGTGGTGGGCGTTTTTGCCGGCCAACTGCCGCAAATGAAGCGTCAAGCCCGCATCACGGGCGAAAGCGCGGAAGAATTCCTCGCACAGTTCCGTGTCAAAGCTCCCGACTTTCGCGGTGGGAATTTCCAGCGAATAATAACTCTCCCCTCTCCCGGACACATCAAGGGCACAGAGAATCAAAGCCTCGTCCATGGGAAGCAGGATATCCCCGTACCGGGCAATCCCTCTCTTGTCTCCCAGGGCCTGCGCAACCGCCTTGCCCAGACAGATGCCGATATCCTCCACGCTGTGGTGATCATCCACCCAGTTGTCCCCTTGGCAGCTCAGATCCAGATCAAAGCCGCCATGGCGAGCAAACAAATTCAGCATGTGATCCAGAAAACCAATACCGGAGTCACAGCGGGCATTGCCCGTGCCATCCAAATTCAAGCGCAGCGCCACATTTGTTTCGGCGGTCTGCCGTTTGATTTCCGCAATTCTCATGTCTTCCCCTCCAAAATCTGCGTCAGTTCCTCCAGAAGCCGCTCCATTTGTTCCCGGGTCCCAACCGTAATCCGCACAAAATCCCGGATGCGCGCTTTGTTGAAATGCCGAACCAGTACACCTCGACGCTTCAAATCCCGGTAGACTTCCTCGCCGCTTAGCGAAGGATGGCGGGCAAACAGGAAGTTCGCCCGGGAATCCAATACCGTAAAGCCCAACTGTCGAAGGGCTTGCGTTGTATATTCCCGATTCTCCATGATGCGTCGGCAATTGTCCTTGTAATACGCCTCTTCCTCCAGTGCAGCCAGCGCCGCGGCCGCGCTCATGCGGTTGACATTATAAGGATTTGTAGAATACTTGATGGTGTTCAAATCCCGGATCAGCGCCACATCCCCGATGCCAAAGCCGATTCTTGCGCCCGCCATGGAATGAGATTTGGAAAAGGTGCCTGTGACCAACAGATTTTGATACTCTTTAACCAGAGGCACCGCGCTTTCCCCGCCGAAATCCACATAGGCCTCATCCACAATGACCACATTGTCCGGATTGGCCGCCACAATCCGACGGATTTCCTCTCTGCCCAGGGCAAGCCCCGTAGGGGCGTTGGGATTTGCCAGTACAATCGTCCTGCCAAGGCCCAAATAGTCCTCCACTTCGATCCGAAAGTCATCTCTCAGCGGGATTTCTAAATAGGGCAGCTGATTCAAAGCGGCAAACACCGGATAGAAGCCATAGCTTTCATCCGGAAACGCAAGAGGGTGCTCCTGATCCGCGAAGGCCATGAAGGCAAAGTTCAGCACATCGTCTGAGCCGTTGGTGACAATCACCTGCTCTCTGTCCACGCCGCAGACCTGAGCCAGCTTCTCTCTCAACCTTGTCGCTTCCGGATCGGGATACAGCTGCAGTTTCCTGACTTCAGCCGCTACAGCAGATGCCACACCCGGCGAGGGTGGAAAGGGCGACTCGTTGGTGTTCAGCTTGATATACTGCATGTCCTGCGGCTGCTCTCCTGGCGTATACGGAACAAGCGCTGCATACTTTTGACTGAAAAAACTGCTCATATCGTATCCTCAAAGCGGGACAGTACGCTACGCGCATGCCCCTCCAAGCCTTCCTCTCTGGCAAAGAGGGCAATCTGGTTCGCAACTTGGGAAAGTGCCTGCTTGCTGTAGTAGGTAAACTGAGATTTTTTTACGAAATCGTCCACAGACAAGGGCGAAGCAAATTTCGCAATCCCTCCCGTGGGCAGGGTGTGATTGGGTCCTGCCAAATAGTCGCCTAGCGCCTCCGGGCAATGCATGCCCAGGAAGATGGACCCTGCATTTTGCACCTTGTCCAGCCAGGAAAACGGCTCCCGGACGCAAAGCTGCAAATGCTCCGGCGCAATCTCATTGGCGATCTGCATCGCCTCTTCCAAATCCTTGACCAGCAGGATCAAGCCGTTATTCTCGATGGAAGTCTCCGCGATTCCCCTGCGCGGAAGCAACTGCAGTTGACGATGCACTTGCGCCGCAACTGCCCCAGCCAAGCCGGGGTCATCCGTAATCAGCACCGCTGTGGACAACACATCATGCTCTGCCTGAGACAGCAAATCCGCCGCCAGAATCCTGGGTTCCGCTGTGGAATCGGCAATCACCAGAACCTCGCTGGGCCCTGCCACCACGTCAATGGCCACCTTGCCATACACCTGCTTCTTGGCTTGCGCCACATAGGCGTTGCCCGGCCCCACGATTTTATACACTGCCGGTACCGTCTGCGTGCCGTAGGCCAGTGCTGCAACCGCCTGGGCGCCGCCCACCTTGAATACCCGATCCACGCCCGCCACACGCGCAGCAGCCAGAATACTGGGCGCAACGTTTCCGTCCCGAGAAGGCGGCGACACCATGATCAGCTCCCGGCAGCCGGCCAGCTTGGCGGGGATGCTGTCCATCAACACCGTTGAGGGATAGGCCGCCGTTCCGTTTGGCACGTACAATCCAACTTTTTCGATGGGCGTAGTTTTCTGACCCAGGATGACGCCATCTCGCTCCATCATCACGAAATCCTGCCGCTTCTGCTTTTCGTGGTAAGCCCGAATGTTTGCTGCCGCCTCGCGCAGGATGTTCAAAAAGTCGGGATCCACCGCAGCCATAGCCTCTTCAAATTCTGCATCGCTGACTTCCAGGCTTTGCAAGCGTACGCCGTCAAAACGCTCGGTATAGGCGAACAGCGCCTCGTCTCCGTCCTGCCGCACACGCTCCAGGATTTCCGCTACCACTGCCTCCACACCGGGCGCGCTGCCTCTGCGTGAAAAAATCTCCTCGGCAGAGACCTCGTCCATCTTCATGATGCGCATCATAGCATTACACCAATCCTTTCAGCCGCTGAGTAAGTTCTTCCACGGCTGCAGTTTTAAACTTGAAAGCCGCCTTGTTGGCAATCAACCTGGCACTGATCGGAACCACTGTGTCAAGCACTTCCAGATCGTTCTCCCTGAGGGTTGTGCCGGTCTCCACAATGTCCACAATCACATCCGACAGCCCAAGAAGCGGCGCGATCTCAATGGAACCGTTCAAGCGAATGATATCAATCTCTCTCCCCCGCTCCGCGTAATAGCGGCTGGCGATGTGTCCGAACTTGGTAGCAACGCGCAAGGTACGCTCTCCTGTGTCGTAAAATCCTTTGGGCGCTGCAACCACCATCCGGCATCGCCCCAACCCGAGATCAGCCAACTCATACACGTCCGGCTCATATTCCAGCAAGATATCTTTCCCGGCAACGCCCACATCAGCGGCACCACGTTCCACATAGATCGCGACATCCGAAGGCTTGACCCAGAAATAACGCACGCCGTTTTTCTCGCTCTCAAACAGCAGTCTGCGGCTGTTCTCTCTCACCGCCGGGCAGCCGTAACCTGCCGTTTCCAGCAGACTATAAACTTGATCACCAAGCCGCCCCTTGGGCAAAGCGATGTTAATCATCTCTGTCCCTCTTTTCGCATATCCAAAACTTCCCGATAGCGCAAGCGCTGCGGAATGCAGCGTTGGACACTGACGCTCTTTCCCGCCTGCCGGAGTCTGCTTACCGTCTGCGCCGTGCTTTCCACATCTCCCATGTCATACAAGAGCAGTACGTCCACATCATAATCTCGCGCTCTGCGTTCCAGGTCCTGCAGCAAATCCAGATAAATCGCAAAGCCTACCGCGCCGCCGCTGCGGCCCATTTTCTCCATCAGCTTGTCATACTGACCGCCGGACAGCACGCTCTGCGCGACACCGCTCAAAAACCCCTGGAACACAATCCCGTTATAGTAATCCATGTCATTGACAATGGAAAAATCAAAATGAATCCGATCCGCAAAGGCCGTCTTCCCCAGCAGACAGCTCATCTGCTCCAGCTCCTGCAGGGCATTATACATCTTTTCTCCCCGACACAAGGGGCGCAGGCGTGTCAGCACGCTCTCCATGTCACCATATATGCCGGAAAAGTCGCAGATCGTGACGATATCCTCTTCCCTCATATTCTCCTTCTGGCAGAGAAGCCGCAAGTCGTGGCTGTTCTTTTCCGCCAGATACCGGGCCATCTGCTTACGCAAAGAAGGATCCTCGCTGTAGCTCTCCAACAAGGCCGTCAGAATCCCGAGGTGGGAGATGTCCAGCACAAAATCATCTGAAATCAAAGCCAGACTTTCCGCTGCCAACAGCACCACCTCAAAGATGTCGTAGCGATCCAGGTCGCCGATGCATTCCAAACCGGCTTGCATGATCTCCCGGAACTGCCCTGCGCCGCCGGAGACGCGATAAACATTCTCATGGTAGCAGACCTTCTGCTTGTATCCGGGCAGGTCTTCTCCGTTTTTGATGATGGACAACGTGACGTCCGGCTTGAGCGCCATTAACTTTCCGTTGGTGTCGGAAAAGGTCAAGATGCGATCGCTGACCAGAAACTCCTTGTTGCGAAGGTACAGGTCATATTCCTCAAACTTGCTCATCTTGTAGGTTTGATATCCATATTGACCGTACAAAGCCCGCAGAGCTAACGCCGCACGCTCCTCCGGCTTGAGAATTCTTTCCTCAATCATCTCCCGCCACCTCTTCCAAGCGTTCCAAAACCAGCCGATATCCACCGCTGCCATAGTCCAGGCAGCGGCTGACGCGGCTGATGGTTGCTGAGCTGACGCCGGTCTCACGATTGATGCTGCTATAGCTGGTTTTCTCCTTCAGAAGCTTTGCCACCTTCAATCTCTGCGCGATCTCAAGAATCTCCCGCACCGTGCAGGCATCTTCAAAAAACAGACGACATTCCTCTTCGTCCTGCAGGCTGACAATCGCCTGAAACAGCGTCTTAACATCTTCCGAATACCATTTACTCATGGGCGCCCTCGCTTTATCACTTTATCTGACTAATGTGGTATATGTGCATTATAGAACGCTTCTTTACATCTGTCAAGAACAAAATGTCCCTTTGTACTAAATCGGAGCACAGCACAAAAAACGAACTGTACTCCGATTATTACCTATCAATTCTCCTCGTTTTCCGCTTCCTGCTGCATCACTTCGTAGTAATCTGTTTCAGTTGAGAACAAAACATATTTCCCTCTGACATTTCCGTAATAGCCATTTGCCGTGTAGTAACCTTTCATACGCAACCTCCTGGTTCATGCTTACTGAGTTGTTTCTATCATACAGGATTTATTGTCCGATAAACCGGACTTTTGCATATGTTATCCCAGCGCAGAAAAAAACAGAAGCCGACCTTGAACGACTTCTGTTTCAATTTTAAAACTTGCCGCTATGGTGGGAGAAACCGCCGGAATTGATGGTGGTCCCTCCTCCGGCGGATTGCTGCGGCTTGTTTTGAATGACTTGCACACTTCGGCTTCGATGAAGAAAGCGATCCTGCCGCAGATACAGGCGCGCGCTGCCTGGCACAACGTATTCCTCTGCCGTACGCCTGCTGACAGCAGTTTTCATTTTACGCTTTTCTTGTCCGCACACCAGAAAGGCCACCAGACTGGACGGCAGCAGCGCCGTAAGCAGCTTAAACATCGGGTTGACAGGCGTCTCTTCCCGATCGATCACGATATCAACCGGCTCGCCGGCTCTGGCACTGACAAGCATCTGATCCGTTGACTCTAAATAATCCTGAAATCCGCCATACCAGTCGTCGCGACGGAAGTTATCCAAAAAGCTCCGGCTGAGATAATCCTTGCCGTAGTCGGTAAAAGCGTAATTGCCGAATGCACCGTAGGCGGCAAGATCATACTCACGCTGTGCCATACTCATAATCAGCATGACGCCGTCTTTTTCTTCTCCGAAGCCCAACTGGTAGAATTGGTAAATCCCCTCCGCGCAGCTTTCAATGTCACGGTTTCCGTATTCGTAATAGTCCTCTAAGACGACGATATACACACCGCACTGGTGCCGGAGGGATATCTCCTCCGCCGTCCGATTCAAAGACTCCTTCTCGTAATCGCTGAGGCTGCCAGTCACGTCCGTCACATAGGCAAGCTGTGCCTCTTCTTCGGCAGCGAAGGCTGAATTTGCCGGTATAAACGCCAAAAGCAGCAACAGGATTAGGCCCAGGCCAAAGATTCTTTTTCTCATCTCGGCCCTCCTTACAGGAAAAACAGCAGGCCAAACAAGGCCGCAATGGGTGCCGCCACACTGGCAAAGCGCATCCAATACCGCCCCTGCGAGACCGGCAGATCCCCAATCAGCTTCCCGCTCTGTCCGTTCATGGCAAAGAGGAAGCTCTTACCATTCCAGCGGGTGCTGAGCATCCAGACAGGAAGCAGCGCATAATTCACCGCACCTCGGCGCAAACGAACCCGTTTTGACGTGGTCGTGCAGCTGCTATAACCGCTGACCGTGTTGGCGATGATACGCTCAGCTGTGTTAATGGCCCTCTCATCTGCTCTGGTGGCACAGTCCCTTGCCGGTACATCGTAAATGTCCGCCAGAAATCCAGGCAAATAAGCCAGGGAAAAAGGCTTCAGATCCGCATAATCAAAGGGTTCAATTGCGTCCATGTGGGAATCCGGCATCTTGGACGAGGCGTCCACCGGAATACGGGAAAACGTAACCGTCCCGCCGCGACGCACGTCAAAATGGTCCGTTTCCGTGATCTGCTGGTTGCCCTGCCGGCGGGTGAACACCCGATTGGCAGCAAAATGCATATCCGCATCCGCCTCGCCATTGAACAGCCAGAACGGCACGTAGACCCCTTTGATTTCTTCTATGTGATTGCTGTCCGCGAAAGCTCTGGGCAGCAGGCGCTTACCGCGATAGTAGGCTTTCAATGCGCGAACGGCGTCTTCCTTGCTCAGCTTGAATGGCAGAATGTAATCTGGCTTCAGGCCGCCGTGGAACTGGGCCGGGACCACAGAGGGGTTGCCACAATAGGGACAACTGGTCGCCGCTGTGGTGGCGTCGCAGATCAGCTCCGCGCCACAAGAGGGGCAACTATACTGTTTCATGCCGACAGCCTCCGCGCCCCAGTCAGATCCGGCTGCGTCGCAGTCCCAATCCGCGTCGTAAGCTGCTGGATCCGCCTCGCTGTTCAACGACGCTTCTACGGCCTGCTCGTTGGCATCGGCATACAGCGCCTCAATCTCCTGCACGGAAAAGCCGCTGCCGCAGTATTCACACTCCAGCTTTTCACTGGAGCCAGCATAGTGCAGCGGCCCCATACACCGTGGGCACTGATAGTTTGTAATCTGTGAAGGCATTCTCTTCTCCTCACAAAGATATTCACTCAACAGGAGGCAGACGGTCAGGCATAGGCTTCCCGTCATTCACCATGGCCAGATACCACTTATAGCGAAACGGCAAAGGCCCGCCGTCGCCGTCGTCAAGGTCATCCCACAACCGTCCCCAGGGGCGGAGCAGGATCTCATAGTCAAAGCGTTCTTCTCCTTCCTCGTAGGCGCCTCGGAACAGCAGACAGTCCGGATAGACGCCGGAACGCAGATCCAGCTGCCATTGTCCCGCTTCCAACTGAGCAAACCAGAAGTTTCCAAGAACAGACACAGCGCTTTCCGGCCGCTCCGGATCAATCTGAAACTCTACCATCGCCATGGGAAGATCCCGAGATCCGTCCTCATCCCACAGGCACAGCAGAACTCGCTCCCCACCATCCTCCATTGTGATGGTAGCACAGCAGTCATACCAGGTCTCCGGGAAGCTTCCCTCAGTCTCGCGCAGAGACCAGCGGCCAAACCAATCGCCGCACCAGCGCGCCGCAGCCGCTTCATAGGTCTCCGGTGCAGGCGCTGACGGCATGTCGGAGACAAGATCCTCCCGCACGAAGCGAAGGCGCACCGCATCTCTCGGCATGATCAGCTCCACAACGCCGTCGCGCAGCGATCCTGTACAACGCTCCGCGCCACAGCGCACGCGCAAGTTTTCTCCATCCAGAGACCAGCGGATCGTGCCGCTTTGCTCACCTGCCGTAAGAAGTCCCTTTCCCCCGCTTCCCAGCTCCAAAACGGCTCCCTGAGGATACAGCTCATCAAGCTTTAGGGGAAAACCATCCGCTTCCGCAGCCACACAGAGGTAACGTCCCGCATCGAGGCTCTCCATCTCTGCGCAGCCGCACAAAGCGAGCAGAAGCAACACGCTGAGCAGGATGTTGAAAAATCTTTTGCCCTTTGAATCGTAAACCATGCTCTCCCTTTGTCGCGCTTAGCTCAAGTCATCCTCACCAAAAGGATCGCCGCACTCCGGGCAGAATTTGGGCGGATTCTGCGGATCCTCCGGGATCCAGCCACACTTATCGCACTTATACTTGGGGCCGTCTTCCGGCTTCTTTGCGCCGCATTCCGCGCAGAATTTGCCTCGATTGGAGGCACCGCAGCTGGGGCAAACCCATGCGCCTGTCTGTACAGGCTCCGGCTTCTTTGCGCCGCATTCCTGGCAGAAATTCCCTGTTGCCGCTCTGCCACAGGAGGGGCAGAGCCAAGTGTTGGCCGCGGGTGCGACAGGCTGCTGCGCCTGCGGCTGATGATATGCGGACTGGGCATTCATCCCCACCGCGCCTGCCATGTTCATTCCCATAAAGGCCATGGCCGCGCCGCTGCCTTCATTGGCAGCCGCCGCCTGCATGGCAGAGGCTGTTGCCCCGGCCAGATGCGCGTCGCGCATGCCGGGATCCCGGAATGTGGCGTTGCGTTGCAGCTCCTTAATTATCTTTTCATCTTCCTCGTTGGCCTTTACGCTGGACACGCCAACAGAGACCACTTCGATCCCGCGCAGGTCCCGCCATTTGGCCGACAACTCCGCGTTGAGCGCTTCCGCCAGCTCTGTGGTATGTCCGGGCAGCGCGGAATAGCGGATTCCCATTTCAGAAATCCGGGAGAACGCCGGCTGCAACGCGGTCAACAGCTCGCTTTTCAGCTGGCCGTCCAACTGATCCCGTGTATAGACAGCTCCCATATTGCCGCAAACATTGCTGTAAAACAGCAAGGGGTTGGAAATCCGGTAGCTGTACTCCCCGAAGCAGCGGATGGAAATGTCCATATCCAGGTTGATGTTCTTATCCACTACCCGGAAAGGTACCGGCGAAGGTGTGCCGTACTTATTCCCTGTCAGCTCCTTGGTGTTGAAATAGTAGACCCTCTGATCCTTGGGCGGCTGACCGCCAAAGCTAAAGCGCTTTCCGATGATCTCAAAAACGTCCAGGATACCGTCGCCCAGGTTGCCGTTAAAGATAGACGGCTCGGTAGACGCATCGTAGCGATACTCACCCGGCACAGCGCAAACATCCACGATCTTCCCCTGCTCTACAATCAGCATGCACTGTCCATCGGCCACCGCAATCACAGAGCCGCTGGTAATGATGTTGTCGTTTCCGTTGTTGGAGGACAGACCGCTGACCCGCTTTCTGCCCTTGACTGCCAGCACGTTGGCAGGCAGCGCCTCGCAATAAAAATACTCTTTCCACTGGTCCGCCAATACGCCGGCAGCAGCGCTCAAAGCCGCTTGAACAAGACCCATAATGATTCTCCTTTCCAGTATCTATCTGTATGTTCTTTTTCCTTTGGTTTTCTATGTCCTGTATGTTTCACTATAGTGGATTTTCGCTGAAAAAGCAACAGAAAAATCCTCGTACATCTTTATGACGCAGCTTGCCACGAATTGTTCTGGAAAGCGCGGCAAGTTTTTTGCGTGTTTATGAGGACGGGCAACTATATATGCCGACCTTGCAAGGCATGGAAAGCGCCTGCCATGCATTTGCGTTGGCAGGCGCCTCAGGCATCCGGGAGATCTCGCGCGCCGATCTCCCATCAGCCCGCACCGGTATGCTCAGCATACCGCAAGTCTGCCGCGCAGTCTGGCGAAAAACGGTGTGCTGTCCATGGATTTTGCTCTTGCTTTTTTCACCGGAGCATGCTATACTGACCACACTCGCGGATGTAGTTCATCGGTAGAACTCCGGCTTCCCAAGCCGATAAGGTGGGTTCGACTCCCATCATCCGCTCCAAAAAGCCACCCACAGGGTGGTTTTTTCATTAAGGAGTAGCGCATGCACAAACGATGTCTTATTATCAGCGGCGGAGACTTTTCTCCCATTGAACAACCGGGTGAGCACGATTTCGTCATCGCCTGCGACAAAGGCTATGTCTATGCCAAGCGCTGCGGCATTGTACCCGATCTGGTCGTCAGCGATTTTGATTCCTACACAGATGCCATTGACCCGGATGTTCCTGTCTACCCATTTCCGTCGGAAAAAGACGACACGGACACGATGATTGCCATTCGATACGCCATTGAGCATGGTTTTGACAGCGTGGTATTATACTGCGCCCTGGGAGGGCGACTGGACCATACATTGGCAAATCTGCAGAGCCTGGTATTCGCCCAGCGCCACGGCCTCTCGGCCTCTCTGGTGGAAAAAGACAACTGCGTATATACACTGCAGAACGGCAGTATGCGCGTTCCGCGCCGGGAAGGCTGGGCCTTTTCCGTCTTCGCAGCAGAGGATCGCTGCACAGGGCTGTGTATCCGTGGGGCCAAATACCCACTGGAAGAAGCGGAGCTGACCAGCAGTTTCCCGCTGGGGGTCAGCAACGAATGGGCTTGCCCAGAAATTGAGCTTTGTGTTGAGAGCGGAATCCTTCTGATCGTTCTCTCCCGCCTGCAATAAGCAACACCGGCCGCCTCGCAGCGGCCGGTGTTCTTGTTCATTATAGCAGCATCACGCCCGCTTTTTCGCAGCGGTCTATCGTTTCCTGATCCCAGATAGACGCCTGAACCTCTCCGATGTGGGCCTTTCCCAGCAACAGCATGGAGACCCGAGATTGGCCGATGCCGCCGCCGATGGTCAGAGGCAACTCGCCCCGAAGCAAGGCCTTGTGGTAGGGCAATTCCCGCCTGTCATCACAGGCAGAAAGCCGCAGCTGCCTGTCCAGTGTTTCCGGATCGACCCGGATGCCCATGGAGGATATCTCCATGGCACAATCCAACAGATCGTCCCAGAACATGATATCACCGTTTAAGGACCAGTCGTCATAGTCTGGCGCGCGCCCGTCATGAGGCTTGCCGGATCGCAGGGCCCCGCCGATCCCGATGATAAACGCTGTCTTATGTTCCCGCAGATAGTGGTTTTCCCGCTGCTTGGGACTCATGCCCGGATATTGATCCTCCAACTCCTGCGCCGTGAC
This sequence comes from Oscillospiraceae bacterium, assembly GCA_902783825.1. Lineage (GTDB taxonomy): Bacteria > Bacillota > Clostridia > Oscillospirales > Oscillospiraceae > Limivicinus. Next base: position 12,613 of record CACZSJ010000215.1, read on the forward strand.
AAAAGACACCCTGCGCTCCAACTTGCCCAAGGACGCCAGCTGCGGATAAATCGCCTGGATGGTGTCCTGCGTGTCACAGATGGCGGTAACAATATCCATCACCGTCAGCTTGAGAAAATCCAGATTCCGATTTTCCTGCAGAATCACCTTTTCCCAGTCCCACTGATCCACGTAGACCGAGTGCAGATTGTCCAGCTCGTCCTCATCCCGGCGTATGGCGTTCATATCTGTGTACAGGCCCTTGCCAGGATAGAATCCGTAGCGCTTCAGAGCCAAGCGTTTCCACTTGGCCAGCGACTGAACAACCTCCGCCTTGTGGCTGGAGCGGAGAATTTCAAAACTGACCGGCCGTTCATAGCCGTTGAGCGTATCGTTTAAGCCGGAGCTTTCGTCCACAAACAGCGGGGCGGATACCCGATACAGATTCAGAAGCGCCCCCAGCCTGTCCTCAAACAGGCGATGAATCAGGCTAATGGCTTTCTGCGTATCATAAATAGACAGCAGGCTTTTATAGCCCTCCGGGATACATGTTTCCATAGGCTGTCTTCCCCCTTATTCTGAAAGCAAGGCCAGAATCTGCTGGTAATAGCGCTCCGCATTTTTGCGGAAGTTCTTTTCCATTTGAACGGCCTGCTCCTCCCCTGCGCAAAGAAGCCGCAGTTGAAGTATCGGGCCCTTGCCGTCAGACATAGCCAGCTCCGCCGTACAGCCGTCCTTCTCCAGACTGTGCCGGGCGACGATCATGGCGGCACGGCGCATCCTCTCCTCCACCGGCGCCATCAGTTTGATGGCCTTCACACGGACCGAATAGGGCAGGCTGCTGTCCACAGCCTCCGCGTTGCGCTCACCTTTTTCCGTAATGGCATAGCCTTCCTCGCTCTGTTTCACGTGGCCGCTCACCAGCAGTTCACTGAGACAATCGGAATAATCAAAATAGCCGACGCCGCTGTCACACTGGCACAGCTCCAGCAGCGTCTCCGGCTCCACCGCGCCGGGAAGTCTGCGAAGAATAAAGAGGATCAGGAGTTTGATATCAAGTTTCTCGTGGATAAAGCCAGGTTGGTCCATGGGATTTCCTCCTTATTCTCTAAAAGATATGCACTATTATACTGCAAGCCCCGGATTTTTCAAGACAAAAATAACACATAAGCCGCGCTGCCGCATAGACTGTACTGAAGTTTCTTCAATCCATTCAACAGGAGGTAGCACTATGGCCGACAGAGTTGCACCCGGTCCTGTAGACGCCGCGGCAGTCATTCAGGAAGCCGTATCCGTTGACACCAGAAAAATCTTTGACAGCTGCCGCGACAAGGACTGTGTAGATGATTTGCGCGTATATCCCACTGTCAGCTCCCAGAATTATCTGGACAGCGCCATGAGCATCCGTCCCAAATCTGCGGAGCTTTTGTACGTGTCACTGAACGTGGAGCCCATCAGCTTTAACCGAGGTTACTATACCATCGACTGCACATATTTCTATCGGGTCTCCGGAGAGGCTTTTCCGGGCGGCCAGCCGCTTCTGGGCCTGGCCGTGTTCGACAAGCGCGTCATGCTCTTTGGCAGTGAAGGCAGCGCCATGACCTTTTCCTCCGATGAGCCCGAAAAACTGCCTGACTCCCGTGATCTGCCCAAGGCCGTTTTGAATGCTGTGGATCCCATCGCGCTTTATATGAAGGTGGTGGACAACGACAACGGGCTTCCGCCGGATCTGGAGCCGCGGGTCATTCCCTCTTTCATTAGCGACGCTTTCCCGGAGCCGCTTGTGCTCACCGACAGCGGCAGACGCTGGTACGCCACCATCGGGCAGTTCAGTATCATCCGCCTGGAGCGGGACACCCAGCTCTTGATCCCCGCCTACGACTACAGCATGCCCGACAAGGACTGCCCCGGCAGCACCCCGGACGATCCCTGCGAGCTGTTCAGCAGAATCCATTTTCCCATGGACGAATTTTTTCCGCCTGACAGCGTCAGCGGAGACACAGAGTATCGGAGCATGATCTAATGCCTGCGGAGGCTGTGAGAACCAGTCTCCGCATTTTCTTCAAAGGAAGCGGCGGTCCGGATAAACCGGGCCGCCGCTTCCCTTACTCTTTAGCTGCGATCAGATCAGAGCGCTTGTAAATGCTGTCAGGGGGAACAATCCCTCTCACGCTGGAAGTGGGGTAGATATTGGCATGACGGCACACAATAGTACCCGGATTCAGGACGCTGTTGCAGCCGACTTCCACATGATCCCCCAAAATCGCGCCAAACTTTTTCCGACCGGTTTCGATCGCCTCACCCGGCTGCTTGACCACTACAAGGGTCTTGTCGCTCTTCACATTGGAGGTAATGGAACCGGCGCCCATATGCGCCTTGTAGCCCAGCACAGAGTCACCCACATAGTTGTAGTGCGGCGTCTGCACCCCGTCAAACAGGACCACGTTCTTCAGCTCGCAAGAGTTGCCTACAACCGCATTTTTCCCGACAATCGCGCTGCCGCGGATAAAGGCGCAGTGGCGAACCTCTGCCCCCTGATCAATGATGCACGGGGCTCCAATATACGCAGAGGGAAACACGGTAGCGTCCTTGGCGATCCAGACCCCCTCCGCCGGGTGGTCGAAGAGTTCCGGATCCAGGCTCTCCCCCAGTTGGAGAATGTAAGACTTGATTTCGTCCAGCACTTCCCAGGGATAGGTCTTTCCTTCAAAAAGGTCGGCGGCAATCGTCTTATCCAAATCCAATAATTCCGAAATGCGAATCATATCACTTCACCTCAATCAGCTTTCCAGCCTGGCGCATGGCGTCGATGATCTGGTCAACCTTCTCCTCGCACAGCTGCTCGCTGGTGGCCTCCACCATCACCCGCAGCAGAGGCTCCGTGCCACTCTTGCGCAGAACCACCCGTCCGTTCTCGCCCAGCGCCTTCTCCACGTCTGCAACCGCAGACTGAACCTGCTGGCAGTTGAGCGTTTCATCCTTGTCAGTTACCACTACGTTTTTCAGCTTCTGGGGATACATGGTCATCCCAGCCGCCAGCTCGCTCAGACTCATCTTGGTCTCGCAGATGGCCTCCATGACTTTGATGGCCGTCAACAGGCCGTCGCCCGTGTTGGCCAGTCGCCCAAATATAATATGCCCCGATTGTTCGCCGCCGATGATGTGGCCGTTCTGGCGCATATTTTCCGCCACATACTTGTCGCCCACCGCAGTCTTTTCGTAGCCGATGCCCAGCGCGTCCAAAGCCTTGTACAGACCCATGTTGGACATGATGGTGGTCACCACCTTGGAATCTCCAAGCATGCCCCGATCCTGCATGTATTTGGCACAGACGTACAGAATATGGTCGCCGTTGATCACATTGCCGTGCTCATCCACCGCAAGGCAGCGATCCGCATCGCCATCGAACGCGAAGCCCACGTCCAGCCCCTGCTCCCGCACCATCTTCTGGAGCTGTTCAATATGGGTCGAGCCACAGTCCACGTTGATGTTCAGACCGTCCGGGCGGTTGCTGATGACATAGGTGTCCGCGCCCAGTGCGTCAAACACGCTTTTGGCCATCATCCAGGTGCTGCCGTTGGCACAGTCCAAGCCTATTTTCCGTCCCTTGTAAGAGCGGGTTGCCAGGGAAATCAGATACCCAATATAGCGATTGCGGCCCGCCGCGTAGTCTACTGTGCAGCCAATATCGGCCCCCGTTGCATAGGGCAGCTCTTCTCCACTGTCCAGATAGGCCTCAATCCCATCCAGAACCGCTTCCTCCATTTTTTCTCCCTCTGCATTGATCAGCTTGATACCGTTGTCGCAGAAGGGATTATGGCTTGCCGAGATCATAATGCCGCAGTCGAAATCGTCTGCGCGCGCAATATAGGAAACGCTGGGGGTGCTGGTCACGTGCAACAGATACGCATCCGCGCCGGAGGCGGTCAAGCCTGCGCACAGCGCGCTTTCAAACATGTAACTGGAGCGGCGGGTATCCTTCCCGATCACGACCTTCGCCTTATGATCTTTCCCGAAATACCAGCCCAAATAGCGACCGATACGAAAGGCATGGTCCACCGTCAGATCGCGATTGGCCTCGCCGCGGAACCCGTCCGTACCAAAGTATTTGCCCATTGTCAATGTTTCCTCCTCTGATTCATTGTATCGCAGCCGTACGGCCGCGTTATACCCTTATAGTTTTGCCGACGCTTCTTGATCCAGATAAATCGTGACTCGAGACGGAATCTGCAAAAAAGCCGCCGGAACCGTGCTGTCGTTACGGCCATAAAGCATTTGAAAGACAGCCTCTGCTTTTTTCTCCCCGAAGGCCAAAAGCAGGATTTCCCTGGCCTCGGTCAAGGTCTTGATTCCCATGGTCAACCCGCATTCTGGCACCGCATCCTCGCTTCCAAAGACAGCCGCCTTTTGCCGTCTGGTGGCATTTGTCAGCTTTTGCCGATGGCACCGAGATGCAAAGGGCGTGGCCGGCTCGTTAAACCCGATATGCCCATTGATCCCCAGGCCCAGCACCGCCACATCGAGGCCGCCGGCCTCTACCAGCAGTTGGTCATAATCCTCAAGCGTCTCTTCCGTCAGAAAACAGCAGGCCTCCATGCGAAGATCGGTTTTCTCCACCAACTCAGTCCGCAGCATATAGGCGCAGCTGAGAGTTTCCGGAACCTCCGTGTATTCCGCCACAGAGAACAGGCGGCAATCCGCCAGACGCAGCATGCCCTTTTGATATCTCTCCACCAACTCTGCGAAAAACGGTCGCATCGTTTCTCCCGCAGCGAAGGCCAAGGTCGCATTCGGTTTTTCTGCGAGCAGTTTCACCAGCTGATCGGCAGCAGCCGCAACAGCTTGCTGTTTTTTCAGGACGATTGTTTTCATGCAAAGCCTCAATAAAAGCCCGGCAAGCGGGCAAACTACCGGCAGAATACAAACAAAGAGGTACGCTCATGGCTATCGTAATCTGCCGCACACTGATCGTCTATTTCGCGCTGCTGCTTACCATGCGTCTGCTGGGCAAGCGGCAGCTGGGAGAAATGGAGCTTTCTGAATTTGTACTGGGCGCGCTGATCGCCGACCTGGCGGCTCATCCCCTGCAGGACATGGGAATCCCGTTGATCAACGGCCTTGTTCCCATCCTTACGCTTTTCTGCTGTGAAATCCTCATCGCCGGCGCCAGCATGAAAAGCCTCCGCTTGCGCATTGCTTTTTTCGGTAAGCCCAGCATGTTGATACTGCACGGACAAATTGTGCAGCAAGAGATGCACAAAAACCGTTTTACACTGGACGAGCTGATGCAGGAGCTACGCAGCCAGGGCTACACAGATATCAGCAAGATCGAATACGCGATTCTGGAAACTGACGGAAAGCTGAACATCATTCCACACCCTTCCGAGAGCCCGGTAACCGCAGCCCAGATGGGGCTTACCGTGCAGGGCGGAAGCTATCCCACAATCCTCATCAGCGATGGACGGATACTGGAGGCGAACCTACAGTATGTAGGCTTGGACAAGTGCTGGCTCACGGATAGACTGCGGGAAAACGGAGCAGATACCGCTTCACAGGTCTTCCTGATGACAGTCAACGAGGCGGGAGAAATCTATTTTGCGAAAAAGGAGGCGCTGGCATGAAACGGGAACTGATTGCCCTGATTCTCCTGGCGCTGCTGATTATCGGCGCTGCCATCAATCTCGCCTGTGTAGATCAACTCACCCACCTGGTGTGCCTGAACCTAAACCGCTCGGAAAAAGCCGCAGCATACGGCGATTTTGAAACTGCAAGGAAAAGCTACGAAATCGGCTTCTCTGTCTGGCAAAGCGCCAGACACTACACCAGCGTCTTTCTTCGCCATCCAGATGTAGACGCCGCCGCAGACGCCTTTTATGATCTGCAGCAGCTGCTCCTTCAGGAGGACAGCAATGCCCTGCCGGCAGCGTATGCACGCCTACGGTATCACTTGGACGTGATCGACTATATGGAGCATCCGTCCATTGGCACCATCTTCTGACGCTTTACTTCTCTGTCAGCAGCTTGGACAGCTCCTCCATAAAGGTGTTGATATCCTTGAAGCTGCGGTACACAGAGGCAAAACGCACGTAGGCCACCTCGTCCACATCCTTCAGCCGAGACATGACCATTTCGCCAATGTCCACTGTGCTGATCTCACGCTCCAGATTGCTCTGCAGCTCCTGTTCGATATCATCGGCAATCTGTTCCAGGGTTTGCAGCGCCACCGGGCGCTTTTCACAGGCACGCACCATGCCGTTGATCAGCTTCACCTTATCGAAAGATTGACGGCTTCCGTCTCTCTTGACCACTACCAAAGGCAAACGCTCAATGATTTCGTAGGTGGTAAAGCGTTTCTGACAGGCCAGACACTCTCTGCGGCGGCGAATGGTCGCCCCTTCCTCAGCGGGTCTGGAATCAATCACTTTGCTCTCGGAGTATCCGCAAAACGGGCACTTCATCTCTATCTAACCCCCATCTGATTCATATTGGCAATTCGATTAATTATACCACGCGATTATCCGGATTGCCATCTTTTTTTGTGTTTTTTTCGCTCAGAACGGACGGATTCTCACAACTTGTATGGATTTTACCGCTGGAAAGACTACTACATCTAGTTTTTCCGGTCCATATACGCGTTCTAAAAGAGGCGGCTTTTCTGGATTTTGCCCGGCTCAAATCCGCTGCAAAGCGGCAGGCAGGAGCCTATTTTGACGAATACGTCAAAAACGCAACAGGAATCCTTTCAGATTTATCAATTATTGACATTCGAGCATTGCTGCGCTATAATTATTTCGGATTTGTAAACAGCCCTTTTATTGGGCTTTGTTCCTTTGTATTCACCGGCTTTTGCCGTTGAAAATACTTTTGTTTTTTATGGAGGAAGACCCATGAAAAAGTTGCTTGCTTTGCTTCTGGCTGTCGTCATGGTCGTTGCTCTGGCTGCCTGTGGCAGCAGCGCGCCTGCCGCTCCGGCTGCAACGGAAGCCCCTGCTGCTGAGCAGGAACCGGCCGAGCCTGTCGAAAAATCCCCCGAGGATTATACCGGCACGCTGACCATCTACTCCCCGCATGACTCCGACCCCTTGAACGCCGGTGTGGCCGGTTTTGAGGCGCTTTACCCCAATGTAAAGGTTGAAGTCATTGCCGACGGCACCACCAACCTCATCCACAAGATTGAAGCCGAGTCGGCCAATCCCATTGCCGATGTGCTTTGGGGCGGCGGCGCGGACACCCTGGCTGCCTTCAAGGACTGCTTCCAGCCCTACGAGCCCAGCTGCATCGACATGATCGACCCCGCCCTGGTTGATGCAGAACACTACTGGATTGGCGAATCTCCTCTGCCTATGGTGTTCATTGCCAACACGGATAAGATCCCCGAGGATAAGATCCCCCAGACCTGGAAGGATCTGGCCGACTTCGATGCGGATACATACGGCAAGATCGCCATTGCCGATCCTCTCTCCTCCGGCTCCGCTTTCACGCAGCTGTGCACCATCCTCTTCCTGTATGGCGACGTTGCTGACGATTACGCTGCCGGCTGGGATATGGTCGCGCAGATTTTGCCCAAGCTGGAAGTCAAGAACTCTTCTTCTCTGGCGCACAAGGACATCTACGCCGGTGAGAACGCAGTTGGCATCACGCTGGAGAAGGCCGCCATCAAGTACACCGAGGACAACATGAAAGTCGTCTTCCCCGCTGACGGCACCTCTGCTGTTCCCGACGGCGTGGCCATCGTGAAGAACTGCCCCAGTCAGGAACTGGCTGAGCTGTTTGTTGAGTACGTGCTGGGCTATGATTGCCAGGCGGCGCAGAACGCCGACTGGGGTCGTCGTCCCATCCGCAGCGATGTGGAGCCCAAGGGTCTGCTGCCGCTGGGCGATATCACCCTTATGGATTACAATTTCGACTACGCTGCCAACAACAAGGAAGCCATCGGCGAACAGTGGCAGGATATGCTGGTTGGCTGATTCAGCCTCGGCATTTGAAGAGCAACTAACCCTCGCAAGGGGGGATCTACGGATTCCCCCTTGCGTTTTCCATATTTGAAAAAAGCAGACGCCAGCCGCCTGTTTTTTTCAGGGATAGAAAACACAACTCGGAAGGGGATCACTATGAGCAATGCAGTTATAATTAAAGATGCGGTAAAGAAGTATGGAGATTTCGTCGCGCTGAAGGGCGTTTCTCTCGACATCAAGGAGGGCGAATTCTTCACACTTCTTGGACCGTCTGGCTGCGGCAAGACCACCTTGCTGCGAATGATCGCCGGTTTTAATTCCATTGAGGGCGGAGAGTTTTATTTTGGCGATCGCCTCATCAATACCGTACCCGCTCACAAGCGGGACATCGGCATGGTGTTCCAGAACTACGCCATCTTCCCCCATCTGACCGTGGAGGAGAACGTCGCTTACGGTCTAAAAGCCCGCAAGGTTCCCAAAGCGGAGATTGAGCCGCGAGTGAGGGAGGCGCTGGAGCTGGTACAGATCGCGCATCTGGCCAAGCGCAAGCCCAACGAGCTTTCCGGTGGCCAGCAGCAGCGCGTGGCCCTGGCCCGCGCCTTTGTGATCGAGCCCAGCGTCCTGCTGATGGACGAGCCGCTATCCAACCTGGACGCCAAGCTGCGCGTTCAAATGCGCACCGTGATCAAAAAGCTGCAGCGCAAGCTGGGCATCACCACCATCTACGTCACCCACGACCAGGAGGAAGCCCTGGCTATTTCCGACCGAATCGCCGTTATGCGCGACGGCGTGATCATGCAGTGCGGAACCCCCACGGAAATTTACGCCAAGCCTGAAAACCCCTTTGTGGCCAGCTTCATCGGCGTCAGCAATTTCCTGGACTGCAACGTGGAAGCCGACGGAATTGTAGACGTGCAGGGGGAAATGCGGATACAGGTGCCGGTATCCCGGAACTACGTGGGTCCTGCCAGGCTCTCCGCACGGCCGGAGCAATTGTTCTTCGCCGAATCCGGTATGTCTGGCGAGGTCCAGTTTTCTACCTTCTTAGGGGATTTCATTGAGTACGAAGTCAAGTTGGATGGCGGGCAGAGCCTGATTGTCAATGAGTACACCAAGGACACAACTGACGTTCATGAGCCGGGTGAAAAAGTACATCTGAGCTTCGATCCCTCCCGCATTAGCGTCTATGAGGCGGAATCCGAGGAGGTCATCACATGTTAAAAAGCAAAAACACCATGCCCTTTTACATGGATCCATGGTTTTGGGTCAAGTTGATGGTGTTTGTCATTTTCGCGCTGTTTCTTGTCTGGCCTTTTTCCTCCATCATCATCAACGCCTTTAAAAGCAATAAAGTTGACGGTTTTACCCTGAACAACTTCGACAAGTTCTTTAACAAGAAGTATTACTATGGAGCCTTGTGGAACAGCGTAGCCGTCTCTGTTGTCCCCACCATCGTTGCCGTTATTCTGGGCGTCCCAATGGCCTATCTGATGACCCGATACAACGTGTGGGGAAAAAAGCTGTGGCACATTCTGGCCATTCTCTCCTTGATGAGCCCTCCTTTCCTGGGTGCCTACGCTTGGATCATGCTCTTTGGCCGCGCAGGCTCCGTAACCACGTTTTTGGCCAAGTACGGCATCACCATCGGCACCATTTACGGCTTCGGCGGTATCAGCACCGTGCTGGCGCTGAAACTCTATCCTTACATCTACATGTACACCTCCGGCGCCATGGAGAGCATTGACAGTTCTCTGGAGGAATGCGCGGAAAATCTGGGCAGTGACAGGCTGCGTCGCTTTGTGACCGTGACCATGCCAGTAGTCACCCCCTCCATCACCGCCGGCGCCCTGGTTGTGTTCATGAGCGCGCTGGCTGACTTCGGTACGCCCATGCTGCTGGGCGGCCAAGACTTTCGTACGCTTCCTGTGTTGATTTACAACGAGTATCTCAGCGAAACCGGCGGCAACGGCAATCTTGCTTCCGCGATTTCCATCATCATTGTGATCATCACACTGGTCATGCTCCTGGTACAGAAAACATGGGTCAGCCGACGCAACTACGTGATGAGCGCGCTGCGCCCGCCCAAAGAGATCGAAGTCCACGGCTTCAAACGCTTTTTGGTGACGCTGCCGGTGTTCCTCATCAGCTTTGTCTCCTTCCTGCCGCAGATCGTTGTCTGCGCCAGCTCCTTCCAGCACACCAACTATTCCAGCTTTACCGGCGGTTTTACCTTTGAGAACTACCAAAACCTGGGTTCCCGCCTTTGGTCGAGCTTGGCCAATACCTTCACCTATTCCCTCACGGCCATGGTCTTCATCGTGATCATCGGCATTCTCATGTCCTACGCCATTGTGCGCAGGAAGGGCAAAACCGGCGGCCTTCTGGATATGCTGCTGATGGCGCCGTACGTGATTCCCGGCTCGGTTCTGGGTCTCTGCTATATTGTGACCTTTAACGTGAAGCCTTTAATTCTCACCGGCACGGCAACCATCATCATCATCTCCTACATCATTCGTAAGCTGCCATACACAGTCCGAAGTGCCAGCGCATTTCTCATGCAGATGGATCCCAGTGTGGAGGAGGCCTCCATCAATCTGGGAGTACCGCCAATGAAAACCTTCTGGAAGGTTACTGCCCGCCTGATGCTGCCGGGCGTATTCTCCGGCGCAATCCTCTCCTGGGTCACCTGTATCAACGAGTTAAGCTGTTCCATCATGCTCTCCTCCGGCAGGAACAACACCCTGACCATTGAAGCATATACCAACATCGTACGCAACAGCGTCGGCTCCGGCGCGGCCCTTTCGGCCATTCTGACCGTTACCAGCGCCGTGATCCTCATCATTGCGCTGCGCGCTACGAAAGGAAAAATCAGCGTATGATCCGAAACGTCATTTTTGACATGGGAAACGTGCTGATCCGTTTTGATCCCATGTATTTCATGGAGCGTCTCGGCATTCAGGGGGATGACAAGCCCCTTCTGATGCGCGAAGTTTTTCAATCCTTAGAGTGGTCGCGCATGGATCGTGGATCTCTGACGGATGAAGACGCGGTCAAACTCATCTGCCGACGGGTTCCCTCCCATCTGCACGAGGCTATTCACAAACTGGTCTGCTTCTGGGATCAGCCTATCCTGGAGATTCCGGGGATGTACGAGCTGGTCCAGGAACTGAAGGAGCTGGGATACGGCGTCTATCTGCTCTCTAATGCCAGCTTCCGCCAGCATGACTATTGGCCCAGAGTTCCAGCTCACGTGTTCTTTGACGGCACTCTGATTTCGGCAGATGTACTATTGATCAAGCCCCAGCCGGATATCTACCGTCTGCTCTGTGAACGCTTTCATCTCAACCCGGAGGAATGCTTTTTCATTGACGATTCATCCCAAAATGTTGAAGGTGCCTTCTTCTGCGGGATTCCCGGCGCTGTCTTCCACGGCGACGCCGTGGAAGTACGTCAAAAGCTGCTTGCCGCAGGTGTTCCCGTTTCTCTTTAAGCACTCTATCATCAGCAAAGGACCGCAGCATCGTGCTGCGGTCCTTTGCTTTGCTTTTTATCAAAACACTTCAGCCGTCTGACGTCTGGGGAGCCCCGGGCACATCCAGATCCAGGTAGCTCTCCACAATGTCCATGATGCTGTCATCCTTGAGGATGATGGAAATTTCAATGCGACGGTTTTCGCTGCGGCCTTCCTCGGTGTCGTTACTGGCAACGGGGCGCGTCTCGCCGTAGCCTGCCGCGCAGAAGTATGATGCGTGACGGCTCAGCCGTCCTGCCTGACCGGTGAGCAGATAATCGAGCACGGCATTGGCGCGGTCGGTGGAAAGAACGCGATTGTCCGCGTCGGTGCCGGTACTGTCGGTATGGCCGGATATCACGATGCTGTCCACATAGCGGACGTTATCGCTGTCCTTCAAGAAGGCCTCAAACACTGTCACCAGCTGATTGAGCGCCGGAGCCGCTTCGGGCTTAATCTCAGAGGAGCCCACGTCAAAGAGGATGCTCTCATCCAGCACAATGTTGCCGCTTTGCCCGATGCTCACCTTGGACGCGTCCCCCATCACCTTTGCCACGGAATCCCGGATCTGCTCCAGAATCGACAGGCGCAGCACGGCAATGGTCTGCATCTGGCTGCGCATGGCCAGCAGCTCTTCACTGGCCGCCTTCACATACTCCTCCTGCTTCCCGATCAGGGCCTTCTGATCGGCAAGGAGCTTGCTTTGTGACGCCAGATCCTGCTGCTGCTGGGTCAGAGTCAGCTTGGCTTCGTCCAGATCGATGGTGATCTTCTCCAGGTCGCTCTGCGCCTTTTCCACCTGCTGCAGGGTCAAAGCCAGGCTCTTTTCCTTTTCCTCCAGTTCCAGCTGAGCGGTAGTCAGGCGCTCTTCAGTCCCGATCAGCCGCTCCTCCGTGCTTTGCAGGCGCTCTTGGGTGCTCTGCAAATTGTTGCCGGTAATCAAATTCTGAATATAGGCCAGCAGCATCAGGAAAAACAGGATGAGCGCAACCGCCGACATCATGTCCGCATAAGATGGCCAGAAGCCCTGCTCCCCGTCTGAGGACCGGACCTGGGCATCGGTACGCCCCGCATACTGTCTCCTCATGAGCGTGCCCCCTCAATACGGCGGTAGATCTCTCGCAGGGCGGAAGACAGATCTCGCACGGCGAGATCCATACGCTCTACGCTGCCGCGCAGATTGTAGTCCACTTCGGAGAAATCATGAACACCCTCGTTGAATTTCACAACACTCTTGTCGAAATCCTCCACCATGAGCTTGCCGCTTTCCATAGCCCTGCTCAGTGCCTTGGCGGAGGCGCTGGTGGCATCGATATATGCGGCGCTGGCGGTGTTGATTCCAGACTTGAACTCGCTTACCGCCGCGTCCAGAGCCTGCACCATGCGTTTGACCAGATCTGCGTCGTTTTTCGCCGCTTCGGTGTACAACGAAGGGGCAATCTCCGTATCCAGCCAAAGCTCCAGCCGCGTTTCCAGCTTTTCCCGCTGGCTCTGCGGATTGAAAATCGTGCGCAGGATGGTCAGCAGAATGGAACAGCCCGCGCCCACCAAGGAGGTATAGAAGGCAACGCCCATGCCCGACAAAGCCGACAGCAGACCGCCGCCCACGCTATCCATGACGCTGAGCCACTCGGAGCTGTTGCTCACGCCGATCAGCTCTGTCAGAGACGCCACCGAAAGACTTAGGCCCAGGAACGTGCCAAACAGGCCCAGGGTGACGAACAGCGACACGGCGTTGTTCAAAAAACGCTCACACAGCAGCAGTCCAGAAAGACGGCTGCCGATGGTATTGCTGATGATGGCCGGTGTATTCACGTCCTGTCCGTATTGCTTATAGGCCGCTATGTACTCTGTAAGCAGCGCGCCCCGGAAGCCCTTCCCTTCCTCAGCGCCGCCTCTGGCTTTGCCCGCCAGGGCTTTATAGCGCAAATAGGTATGAAACAGCAGGACGACCGACAGCACGAACAAAATCGCGATGATCACAATCACCACGAAACCGGCTGCCGGCATATTTCGCAGAATACTCAGCATCCATATCCCTCCCCTTGGATCTTTCTGTTGTCTGTCTGCCGACAAATGCTGTCGGAGACAGCTGCATTATAGCAAAGCTTGCGTAAAATGGCAAATCCACTGCCCCGATCACTTGACGCTTATTGGAAGAAGATGTTCCCAAAAGATAATGAACAGTCCTACCGAAGCCGGCACTTTGCGGCACAGCATGCGATGGCTCGCAGAAAACAAGAAAACTACTTCTGCCTTGGTAGACAAATTTCCTCCTGACAATATTCTGATTCATTCAAAATCTACAACTCAATATTTCGGATGGAAACAAGAAATCCGAACCCTTGACCAATCGGTCTAAGGTTCGGATTA
>CACZSJ010000216.1 GCA_902783825.1 Oscillospiraceae bacterium
GCCAGCAGTCCCAGCATCAGGACCACGGCCAGCAGGATGCACAAGCGGATTCTTCTCCCTTTTCTCATGGTTCTGGATCCGTCCTTTCCTCTTGCTTTTCTTCCTTATTAAAACAAAACGGCAGCCTCCCCGGAATCCTTGTACCGGAACGGGAACGCTGCTATTCTATTTCCACATTTTATCCAGCCAAAACGGACAGACTTTGTCTGTCTGTCTGTCTGTCTGTCTGTCTGTCTGTCTGTCTGTATCATTTTGGACCGATTTGCCATCTGAGTCAAGTCCTTTTTCCTGCGTGTTCATGCACTTTCGTTCAACATAACAGATGTGTCGTTCTTTGTCAAGATAAAAGTTCGTTTTTTTCTGTAATTTTTTCGTAACTTTCCAGGTCTTGCCTATATTTGGCGTTTTCTCCCTTTTTCTGCAAAAAAACGGAGCACACAAGATTCCTTGCGTGCTCCGTGGGCAAGCTTTCTCGGGGCTCAATCCGCCTCGTCAAAGACGATGTCCGCCGCTTCGTTGTAAAACAGGGCGCTGTATTCCTCCAGGGTGATGCCCAGGCTGTAGATCTGCCCTGCCGAGTCCGGGCCCGTGTAGCGGAAGTGCCCCGGGTGGTAGGCCACGCCGGTCTGCTCCTCCCCGCCCTCCGGGTAGCGCAGGATAAAGCCGTAGCGCCAGGCGTTCTCTTGCAGCCAGGGCAGGGCGCCGTTGTCCGCCAGGTCCACCGCCAGACCCAGCTCATGCTCACAAGTGCCGGGTCGGGCCACCGTTTCCGCCGCCAGCTCCGCCGCCGTGTCCTCGTCCAGGCCACCGTCTATCAGCTTCTGCACCTGGGCCCGGTAAAGCCGCTCCTGCTCCGCGTGACTGCGATAGGCCGCCAGCACCTGGGGCTGATGGCCTGCCGCCCGACAGTCCGCCAGCATGCTCTTCAAGGCCGCCGCGCAGCTTCGATCCATCCGCAGCCCCTCGCCCAGGCCGGTAAGCCGGGGGCGAAAGCCGGTCTCGTCCACGTAGTTCCAGGGGTTGACCAGCACCAGGGTCCTCGCCTCCTGCCGCTGATCCTGCCAGCCCTTCAGCCGCAGGCCCACAAAGACCAGCAGCGCCAGCGCCAGCAGTGCCGCCAGATATTTCATGCCATGCCCGCCGCGTTTGCGGCTGGCGGGGCTTTTGTGTTTTGGCTCTTGTGCGCGCTTCATACTTCGCTCTCCTGTTTCTGTGTGGCTCCTTACTGGCCCCATTGTAGCACGCTTCCGCCCGGAAAGCCAGGCGGAAGCGACGAATTCAGAATTATTAAGAATTGCGGGCAGCCCCGGCGGCCGCTTCTTATCGGCCTCGCCGCAGCGCCACGTATTCCTCCAAGGTGACGCCTCGCTGGTGGATATCCCGGGCGAAGCGCTCTCCCACATAGCGATAGTGCCAGGGCTCGTAGATGATGCCGGTGATGTCCGTGGTCCCGTTGGGATAGCGCAGGATGAAGCCGTAGCGCCAGGCGTTTTCCATCAGCCATTGCTGGGTTCCGGTCTGCTCCTGCCACTGGTCCAGATAGGTATAGTCGTCGTCGATCAGATCCGCCGCCAGGCCAAGCTGATGCTCACTGGTGCCGGGTCGCGCCACCGACTGGGCCGCGATCTCCTGGGCTTCCTCCCAGCCGTAGCCCATGTCCAGCACCCGTTCCAGCTTGTTGTAGAAGAGGCCCTCCTGCATGGCCTGGGTCCGGTAGGAGGAGCATATGTAGGGCCGGTAGCCGGCGGCCTGACAGTCCGCGATCATCCGCAGCAGCGCGTCGGCGCAGCGCACGTCGATGTACTGATCCTCACCAATCTGCCACTGGCCCACCTGCACCACCTCCGTGGTGTAATCCTCCGGCACCGGGTTCCAGGGATTGACCAGGAGCAGCAGCTCCAGATGCAAATCCTCATAGGCCGCCGCCTTCTGCGCCGGAAGGGCCGCCAGGGCCTGGGTGTCCAGCTGCAGCCCGGCCGCCCGTTCCTCCCCGGCCGCCCGGGCGATGGCCGTCAGCTCCCGAAGAATTTCTCCGGCCTGGGCGTCGCTGCGCGTCTGGCGGGAAAAGCCCAGACCCAGCTGGATGCCCACGCCCAGCAGCAGCGCCAGAAGGGACAGCCAGATCATCCCTGTGAAGTTTTTCTCTTTCAGCTGCATAGACTTGTCCTTTACAGGCTCAGGATCCCCAAATGCTCCAGAAGGATTTTCAGCCCGATCAAAATCAATATCACGCCGCCCAACAGCTCCGCCCCCTTGCGGTAGCGGATGCCGAAGGCGTGACCCACCCAGATCCCCAGGCAGGAAAGCAGGAAGGTGGTGACGCCGATCATCGCCGCCGCCGGCAGCACCGCCGCCGACAGGAAAGCCAGGGTGATGCCCACGGCCAGGGCGTCGATGCTGGTGGCCACGGCCAGCATCAGCATGGTCTTGACCCCGAAATCATCGTCCAGCTTTTCCCCCTCGCCAAAGGCGTCCTGGATCATGTTGATGCCGATGATGGCCAGCAGACCAAAGGCAAGCCAATGGTCCACGCTGGTGATGGCCCGCTCAAAGCGGCTGCCCAGCAGCCAGCCCAGCAGGGGCATCAGAAATTGAAAGCCGCCGAAATACAGGCCCACCAGCAGGGCATGCTTGCCGCTCAGTTTTTTCACGCTCAGCCCCTTGCATACGGACACGGCGAAGGCGTCCATGCTCAGGCCCACGGCGATGAAAAAAAGCTCCGCAAAATGCATGTTCTTTCCCTCCCATCCACCCCATGAGAGTACAACATGTTGCCGAAAAAGTCAAGAAACGCGGCCTGTCAGTTCCTGGCGGCCGCCCTCAGGGGAAAAGCAAAAGAGACGGGAGCCCGTCTCTTTTGTCTTGGCTTTCCATATTAAAACGCGTCGTCCAGCTTGTAGGTAAGATCCTGCTGGAAGCTGAGCCGCTCCTCCTTCTGCCGGAGGAGGCGGATCATGGCGGGCACGTGCCGCAGCAGCACCAGCAGCGCCGTGAAGATGCACAGGCGCAGGTTCAGGCTGCTGTCCACCACCAGGGCCGAGGTGATGATGACCACCACCGCGCCGGCCACCGTCCCCAGGGACAAATAGCGGCTGAACCAGATGACCACCGCCATCACCACCGCCGCGGCGATGCCCACGGATACGTTGACACACAGGGCCGCTATCACCAGCGCCACGCTGCCGTGGCCGCCGCGGAAGCGGTTGAACACCGGATAAAGCCGGCCCATCAGCAGGCAGAAGCCGGCAAAGGCCATGCCCGTATCCCCGTGGCCCTTCAGCTTCAGGAGCAGGCCGCCCAAAAGAATGGGCAGCAGATCCTTGACCAACTCGGTGGCCAGGAGCTTGAGAAAGCCGGGGATGCCGTAGATGCGCCGGAAATTGGACAGCCACAGGCTGCCGCTGCCCAGGCGCCGCAGATTCCGGTGAAACACATAGCGGGAAGCCAGGCGCTGGGTGCTGATGCTGCCGCTGATGTAGGCGACAAAAGCGGTGATCAGCAGAAGGATCCAGTATACGATCATTCTTTGTCCCCTTTCTGCCGGATCACCAGGCGGATCGGCGTGCCCTCCAGGCCAAACACGGCGCGAATCTGATTTTCAAGATAGCGCTGATAGGAGAAATGGAACAGCTCCCGGGAGTTGCAGAAAATCACGAAATTGGGCGGCTTGATCCCCGTCTGGGTCATGTAGTAGATCTTCAGTCGACGGCCCTTGTCCGTGGGCGGCTGTACCCGGGCCTGGGCGTCCGCCAGGACGTTGTTGAGCATGCCGGTGCTGATGCGCATGTTGCTCTGGTCGTTGACAAAGTTGATCAGCTGGTAGATCCGCTGGGTCCGCTGCCCGGTCAAGGCGGAAATGAACAGCACGGGCGCGTAGCTCATAAAGCTCAGATCCCGCATCACTTCCTTGCGCATCTTCTCCATGGTTCCGGTCTCTTTTTCCACCAGGTCCCATTTGTTGACGACAATGATGCTGGCCTTGCCCGCCTCGTGCGCCAGTCCCGCGATCTTGGTGTCCTGATCGGTCACGCCGTCGCGCGCGTCGATCATGATCACGCACACGTCGGCCCGTTCGATGGCAAGCTGCGC
>CACZSJ010000217.1 GCA_902783825.1 Oscillospiraceae bacterium
AGGCCGGAGAAGGTGCGTCCGCTGGGTCCAGTGGGCCGTTATCATAGCCATATGATCACCTGTTCTTGTACCATACGAAATGATCGAACTTACGTTTCCGGTATGGTGTTGTGATTTCCAATTCGTCGAGCTTCTGTGTTATGTAGTCGTTATAGGCGCGGTAATCAAACGTGTTCTGCCATCGCTGAATTCGACCTGTTGTGATGTCCGGGAAATACCGAGGCAAGTACTGCTTCAAAACGGTGTCCAAAATGGAGTAGTCATCGTGGCCATATAAGTTGTGGTTGTGGTAGCAGCAGTACTTCGAAGCAAAAGAAAACAGATTGATCCTCCCATTGCTCCGGGCGATCTCGCTTACCACATCTGGGTCACCCTCGGCGATTCGGGCATCAATATCCGGGATGCCAACGATGACACGGCAAAGCTCGACCATGCTGATAAGACTCTTGTGCTGGGAGAGATGAGTGGAATTGGTGATATCGATAAGGCCGATCTTCATAGCGACGACATCGGGGTCAGTGTTTTGCGGGAACTTCTGGAGGCATCGCGTGATGAGCTCATTTTCTGGGCCATAGTTATCCGTTGCCATCACAATGGCTGAGGCTTCGTCAAGCGTTTCGTTGCTTATCACATCTCCGGACACGTCTCGGAAAGACCTTCTTGTTTCAGAACTTTTCTTGACCGGAATAATCTCAACACCGCCGCTGAGAGAATAGTAGGATGGGTTATGTCCGGTTCGCTGGATTGCACCAGCATTGACGAGCGCCATCAACGCAGAGTAGATGTTGGGCATATGGAACTTGTCGCCATACATAGCTTCAGCCAGTGCGCCTTGCGTCATCGTCCCGTGCTGCTGCAACAAGGATAGAATCGTTTCTTTCTGACCCATCCAGAAAACCTCCTCCGTCTGAGTTAGCCTAAGTGTAATTATATCATTTAGAAGTGCTTATCACAAGAAAAAACCACAGACCGTCAAGCCTACAAAACCACAGACCGTCAAGCCTGTGGGTCGCAAATGAGTCCATCGTGCCCGTTCTCATACGCTTTGAACCTTTTAATTTTTCCTGAGAATAATTAAAAGGTTTAAGGGGGTGGGTGCAAATTTCTGCGAGGCGGGGCACTCACAATACGGCAATAAACGATAAAGCGCGGCAGGCGAAGTGCAGTAATGCACCCACCTCCGCGCTTTATCGCTTGCAGCAAGGGGTTTCAGACCCGGAATAATTAAAAAGTACGCCACCGTTTGTATCAACGATGGCGTACTTACGTGTCAGGTGGCTTCAATCCGGATATTTTGCCTTGGAATCCTTGCACCGCAACGGCTTGCAAATTTCCGGCAAAAAATACTCGCATTTTTTTTGAGGTACTACTGACGCTATTCGAACCCCCGGCCGAATTTAACGCAGATATTACTCGTCCAGCTTTTGGAACTCATCCAGCCGCAATTCTCGCTTCAGTTCTTCTTCTGTCGGCAGATAGGTGAAATATTTGGATGCGAAAATCTGGTGATTATCCTCCGGTAAAGTGTACTTTACAACAGCATCACTTTTATCGGCACAGAGGACAATGCCAATCGGCGGTGTGTCCCCTTCGTTCATCAACTCACGAGTGTAGTAGTTGACGTACATCTGCATCTGACCGAGATCCTGATGCGTAAGCTGACCCATCTTCAGATCGATCAGCACAAAGCACTTGAGGATATAATTGTAAAACACAAGGTCGATGAAAAAGTTCTGACCATCCAGCGTAAACTTCTTCTGTCGTGCTACAAAGGAGAATCCTCGTCCCAGCTCCAGCAGGAAGTGTTGCAGGTGATCAATCAATGCCTGCTCCAATTCCCCCTCATAAACATGCGTATCCGGTTGGATTTGCAGGAACTCCATTACATAGGGGTCTTTGATGATTTTTTCATATTCCGGTTTTGGCTCCGTCGTTTGTATCTCAGCAGCGACAAGCGATTTATCCTGGCTTGCCAAGATGCGCTGATAGTACATCGTGTGAATCTGCCGTTCAAGCTGCCGGACGCTCCATGCGGACTTCGCACATTCTTCCGCATAGAAGGCTCTCTCTTTCTCATTGGGAACCCGCATCAGTAGTCGGTAGTGCGACCAGCTCAATTCGGGACACAGTGTGTCTCGAATTGGATATGCGCAGTAGAACTGGCGCATCTTTCGCAAATTTGACTCGTCAAATCCCTTCCCGAATTCCGCCGTCAGATGTGAGGACAGGTACTGCAGCAGCTTTTTGCCATATCCTGCACGGTCATTTTCTCCGCAGGCTTTGTAGATCTGCTCACCGATTTCCCAATAGGCTGTCACCATTGCGGAGTTTACTGCTGCGCACAAACTACGCTGTGCAGACACAATGGAATGGCGGATTGTATGATAGGTCTGCTCTGTTGTAATGTTCGTTTGAAGCTCGTTATCCATTCCGTTCACCTCGCTCCTGCAATAATTCTCTCAGAAGTCCTTGGCACCCCGCCAGCACATCCTGCCAAGTCGATTCGAAGTCTTCGGTGTACCACGGGTCGGCAACATCGCGGGAGTGGTCGGTGTAGTCCATCAGAAGGTGTAGCTTGCCGGCAAAATCGCCGCCGCAGATGCGGTACATATTCCGCAGGTTCGCGCTGTCCATGCCGATCAGCAGGTCGTACTTGTCGTAGTCCTGGTTGGTAAGCTGCCGCGCCGCGTGGCCGTCGCAGGAGATCCCATGCTCCGCCAGCTTGCGCCGCGCCGGAGGATAGACCGGGTTGCCGATCTCCTCTCGGCTGGTGGCCGCCGACTCGATATGGAACTGTGACGTCAGCCCAGCTTTTTTGATCAAGTCCTTCATCACGAATTCCGCCATTGGGCTGCGGCAGATATTCCCATGACACACAAAGAGTATCTTTTTCATTGCATTTGCTCTCCCGCGTTGCTTCTTTTTCACCAGTATAGCAGGAAAACGCCTGTTCGTCGAGAGAAGAATGCTGCCACGCCTGAGATTCTATGGCGGCCAGCAGTTTTGCTTTCTTCCAGCCGAAGTGCAGCACGGCTCGGATGTACCACGTCCGTTCCTCGTTGCTGCCGCACCTCTCTAAAATCGCCACATTCCGCGTCCAGCCGAGGTACATCGCCAGCCGCATGATTTCAGGGGATTCCTCGTAGGCTGCGTAAAACGCGCGCATCCGGCGCAGATTACGGGGAGAAAAGCCCTCGGTTGCAGGATAGGCCGCTTGCAGATATTCCGACGCCGCGACAGCCGCACCTTTCTCCGCTCTGCCGCTGACCAGCCGACCAATTTCACAGTACAACTCTATTTGCGGCAACTGCGCTGCCATAAGCGTGTCCAGCGCGGCAAACATGGCGGTGTAATCTGTGGGCTTGCGGATATTCATGGTCTTTCTCCTTTCCGGCGCTGTACGCCTTTTCTGTAAAATAGAAGCAACGGAATGACAATGCCATCCCGCTGCTGTTTCAATTTTAAGGATTTGTTGCCTCCAGAGGGTTCGGTCGGTATCCGTCCATCAGCGTATCGTTCTCCATGATGAAGGGGCGCGTCGTATCCTGGCCCCAGGAAGTATCGTATTTCTCCATCAGGTAGTCGCTCAATTCCGTGCGGTTTTGGAGCTTCACTAAACGGTATGGTTCCTGGAACGCCACCTTTTCGATGAAGTACAGTGAACCGTCCTCCGCAGGCAGCAGCACGCCGACATGACCAACGAACAGCGTGTTGTCCTCGTCCGAGAATTTATCGTGGAAGATGACCGAGATCATGCTTGTTTTGCTGTCTGTAAATGTGATACCACGGGCTGCCCAGCCCTCCTGAAGCGCTTTGACCTGTGCTTCGACCTCCGTGCTGTCCACGGCATTCACCGGTGCGAACAGCGCACAGAATTTGGCGGTGCTGTCCCCGCAGAGCGCGTCAGGATTGGCGGAAATGGTTTCCAGATCAGTAAAGAGGGAATCCTCGCCCTGTACCTCCGGCTGGTCGGCTCCAGCTGCTATCCATTCACTGAACAGACCAAATGCCGTGATACGGCAGTTATAGCCGGGAAAACTGCCGTTTGCTACCGTCCATTCATCCTGCATCTCATAGGGATCGTACTTGGTGTCGGTCGGCGCAGCACTCTCGAAGCCATCGGTCAGCCACTCGCTCTTGACACTGGCGTTAAACTGTTCCACCCGATCCATCAGAGCGGTGATGCGGAATTCTTCGATTCCCGCATCCGAGAGAAGCTGTGAAAGCTGTTTGCGGGAATCATCATCGGTCAGGTTGGAGTATTCCACCGTCTCCAGCGCGGGCTGCTCTGTGGTCGGTTTTTCCTGCTTGCCACAGCCGGTAGCCGCGGCAAAGAGCATAAGGGCGCATAGCGCAAGCGCCGCGGCTCGAATTTGTTTTTTCATAGAGTCACCTTTCTGCAAATCTTGTAGATATTCGTCTTAGTGCCTAAGCCAAGCATTTAGTATGATAGCACGTCGGCAGAGAAAGTCTACAGGAACTTGAAGGAAAGCGGTTTTGCTCTTACACCGCAATGACGCTCGTTACCGGCAGCCTCTTCAACCGAATGCCATGATCACGCTCGAGTTCTTCTAAAAATTCATCGATTTTAGGGTCGCCTACTATATGGCCTTTATACCTCGCCCTCATGCACTTGCGAACGGTTTCCTTTTCTTCCTCTGACAATGTATCATAGAAAAAGAAGATGTCTCCTTGAATGCTGAATTCCATTAACGTATCCATAAGTATCTTCTATTCCATGCTACACTAAAGCGGCCAGCAACCTAAAGGCTGCTGGCCGGGAACACTATTTTTTAACTGTATTTTTGACGAAAGCCAGGTCTCCAATCATAAGTTTCAACGTAGAATAAACTAACGACGTTGGCAAAGAGAATGTAAAAAAATCGGCCGTGGTTTAGCAATATAGCTAAACCACG
>CACZSJ010000218.1 GCA_902783825.1 Oscillospiraceae bacterium
ATGCTGAAGGATTATCATTTTTTCCGGTGCAATAATTGTTACCTGGTGAATCTGGCATGCGTTGAGCAGGTCAGCCGGAATGAAGCGTTGGTAGCGGGGGAAGCGCTGGTGATTTCAAGGCCGCGCTATAAAGCGTTTATGGAAGCCTTGACTCAGCATTTGGGAGGAGGGCCGGGCTGATGCATACGGAATTATTCTCTGAATTTCCACGGATTCATACAGCGATTGCAGAATGGATCGCCTGCCTGATCTACATTATCCCCCGCACCAAGCGTTTTCAGGGCTGGAAGCTGTTTGGCGTTTGCGTAGCCTTTTTTGCTGTGTTGTTGCTGACAAACGTACCCTCCGAGCATGAGGATGGGTTCGTTTGGGTGCTGCTGATGATCGGCTGCATGGCGGAAATGTTTTTGATGATTTATTTCTGCTGCAAAGCCAGCGTGTGGAAAGCACTTTATTATTGGGCCCATGCCTTCATTGCGGCGGAATTTGCGGCGTCGCTGGAATGGCAGCTGAACTGCTACATCATCTATGGCGGTTATCCCTTGACCAATGAACAGGCATATATCGTTATGAGCGTTGTGTATCTCATAGTTTTCGGTCTGCTGTGGATGCTGAATCGACGGGGCAATCTGCTGAAAAATCAGCCGCATATTTCTTATCGGGAAGCGCTGAGCGCCATGACCATCGCCTTGGCGATGTTTACGCTCAGCAATACGGCGTTTGCCTTTCGGGAAAGCGTGATCTCCCAGACCATGGGGGCGGGGGTGCTTTTCGTGCGCACCCTGTCTGATTTGAGCGGGCTGATCCTGCTCTATGCCCACGATGAGCAGCGTAAGGAAATTCAGCTGCGCTATGAGCTGGAATCCATGGACCAATTGCTGAACAGGCAATATGAGCAATTCCGTTTGGCGGAAGCCAATAATGAAGCCATGCATCGGGTGTATCACGATTTGAAGCATCAGATCGCTTTTATCAAAGCTGAGCCGGATGAAGAGAAAAAGGCTTCCTATCTTTCCGAAATGGAGCAGGTGGTCAGCATCCACGAGGTGGAAGTGAACACCGGAAATTCCATCCTGGACACGCTGCTGACCAGTAAAAACATGCTTTGCATGGAAAGCGGCATTACCATGACCTGCTTTGCCGACGCAAGCGAAATGCGGTTTTTGGATGTGATGGATATATGCAGCATTTTCGGCAACGCTATCGACAATGCAATAGAATATGAAAGAAAAATCACCGATCCGGAAAAAAGGCTGATCAAGGTGACCGTGTACAATCAAAACCGTTTTCTGCTGATACGCATTGAAAACTACTGCGAGGAAGCCATTCCGCTCAAGGATGGTCTCCCTGCTACCACCAAGCAGGACAGAAACATGCACGGCTATGGGATCAAAAGCATCAGGCAGGCAGCGGAAAAGTATGGCGGAAATGTGAGCATCACCCAGGAACCGCAATGGTTTGTGCTGACGGTACTGATTCCAAACAGCCGTGAGGAATAGACATTTCAGCAATTTATGCCCCATATTGAACAGGATATGCCAAACTGCGTCCAAATCTTTTTCATTATGGTACAGTATGCTTGGATACAAGGTATACGAAGAATAATTGGAAAGAAGGCGGGACGATGCAGGCATATAATCCTTATTTGCCGGAATGGGAATATATTCCCGACGGAGAGCCTTATGTGTTTGGCGACCGGGTGTATGTGTACGGTTCTCATGACAAATTCAACGGCGTCCTGTTCTGCCTGAAAGATTATGTATGCTGGTCGGCATCGGTGAATGATTTGGGCAATTGGACGTGCTCGGGCGTGATTTATCGGAAAAACCAGGATCCCATGAACAGACTAGGGCTTCGCATCCTGTTCGCGCCGGACGTGGCGAAAGGCCCGGACGGGCGGTATTATCTGTATTACGCTTTTGATTTCCTGGGCGTAATGGGCGTGGCTGTGTGCGATACGCCGGACGGGCAGTACCAGTTTTACGGACATGTGCATTACCCGGACGGCACGGTCTGGGGACGGAAAAAGGGCGATGAATTTCCCTTCGATCCCGGCGTGCTGGTGGACGATGACGGGCGGGTGTATCTGTATTCCGGGTTTGAAACTACGGTGCCCGCCGTGTTGAGCCGGTTTCGGAGCCATCAGAACAACGGCGGCGTGGTGATGGAGCTGGAGCAGGATATGGTGACCATCAAAACCGGCCCCAAGCTGATCTTTCCGACCAAGTTCCATAATGCCCCCAAGGATTTCAAGGGACATGAGTTTTTCGAGGCTTCCTCCATCCGGAAAATTGACGGAAAGTATGTGTTCGTTTATTCCTC